>DYNN01000028.1 GCA_020721045.1 Thiomargarita sp.
AAGGGGGATTGAGGGGGATTTTTTATATTTCAATTACTTAAATCCCCCATGCCCCTTTAAAAAAGGGGGGAAACGCTTAACTTAATGGCATTGACGCTAATCACCATAACGCCATTTGACCCAAGCCATTTGACTCAGGTATAGTAAAAAACTACTTAGAACGATATTATAATCAAGGAATAATAATGCAACAAACATTCTTAGAACGACTCAAAACGCATGTTTTACTTTGTGATGGCGGTACTGGTACGCTCATTCAAGCAAGAGATTGGGATGTGGAAAAGGATTTCTTAGGATTGGAAAATTGCTCAGAAATTTTATGTGAAACGAGACCCGATTTTGTCAAAGAAATACACCGTATATATTACCAAGCCGGCGCAGATTGCGTAGAAACAAATACTTTTGGCTCAAACAAGGTCGTTTTTGCAGAATTTGATTTAGTTGAAAAAACTTACCAACTCAATAAATTAGCTGCTGAACTGGCACGTGAAGTTGCCAATGAATTTACGACAGATGACTGGCCCCGCTATGTTTTAGGTTCAATTGGTCCCGGCACCAAATTACCCAGTTTAGGTCACATCAGTTACGACACATTGGTTGATTCTTACGCTGAACAAGCACGTGGATTAATTGACGGAAAAGTCGATGTTTTTTTACTAGAAACTAATCAAGATTTGCTAACAATAAAAGCAGCCATTCAAGGCTGTCGAATTGCCATGCGTGAACGCAACGTGAGCTTACCCATTATGGCACAAGTCACCATTGAAACCACAGGCACCATGCTGGTTGGCTCAGACATTGGTTGTGCAGTGACCACATTAGCCGCAATGGATGTTGATTTTATTGGGCTTAATTGTGCAACTGGACCTGCAGAAATGGCAGAACATGTAAAATATTTAGGCGAAAATTATCCCGGTTTAATTTCTGTCTTGCCTAATGCAGGATTACCGATCTTAGTCGATGGAAAAACTGAATACCCGCTGGAACCTTATGAACTTGCCGAATGGCAGCAACGTTTTGTTGAAGAAGACGGTGTTAGTTTAATCGGTGGTTGTTGCGGTACTACACCAGATCATATCAAAGCTTTACGCACGATGTTAGATGCACGCCCTAATTCTGCACCAAAAGTACGCCAAGTCACACTAGTCCCGGCAGTTAGCTCACTTTATACCAGCGTAGAATTACGACAAGAAAATAGCGTATTTGCTATTGGTGAACGCTCAAATGCTAACGGTTCTAAGAAATTTAGAGACTTATTAGCCATGGAAGATTGGGACGCATTAACCGCCATTGGACGCGAACAAGTCAAAGAAAGCTCCCACGCCCTAGACGTTTGTGTTGCCTACGTTGGCAGACCCGAAGCCCGTGATATGAGTGAAGTACTTTCTCGCTATCGAGGACAAGTTAGCGTACCCTTAGTGATTGATTCTACAGAAATTGAAGTTATGGAAACTGCACTCAAATTTATGGGTGGCAAATGCATTATCAATTCCATCAACTTTGAAGATGGCGAAGAAAGACCCGCTAAAATTCTCGCTTTAGCTAAACAATTTGGAGCTGCCGTCGTTGCTTTAACCATTGACGAAGAAGGGATGGCAAAAACTGTCGAGAAAAAATTGGCAATTGCTCATCGTTTACATGATTTTGCGGTGAATCAACATGGATTGCCAGCTTCAGATTTACTCTTCGATCCCTTAACTTTCACCATCGCTACAGGGGTTGAAGAAGATCGTTTGCACGGCGTAAACACATTAGATGCTATTGAAAAAATTTCGCAAACCCTACCCGATTGTCAAATTGTATTAGGTTTATCCAATATTTCTTTTGGGCTTAAAGTCGCAGCAAGGCATATTTTAAATTCAGTTTTTTTACACCACGCACAACAACGTGGTATGACAGCCGCGATTATTCATGTTTCTAAAATTAAACCCTTGCACAAAATTGATCCACAACAACGAGAAGCAGCAGAAGATTTAATTTTTAATCGCTGGACTCATAACAAAGAGCCACTATTATATTTTATTGATTTATTTAAAGATATTAAATTAACTGATACTGTAGTTAAAAAAGCAACTACGATTGAAGAAGCCTTAAAACAACGCATTATTGATGGCGACAAACAAGGATTAAATGAAGATTTAGCCAAAGCAATGGAAAAATACACGCCATTAGAGATAATTAACACTTTTCTCTTAGATGGAATGCGCGTTGTGGGCGAATTATTTGGTGCTGGAGAAATGCAACTTCCCTTTGTTTTACAATCAGCTGAAACCATGAAAGCCTCTGTAGCTTACTTAGAGCAATTTATGGAAAAAATAGAAGGGCAGGAAAAGGGTATTATGGTACTGGCGACGGTCAAAGGGGATGTTCATGATATTGGAAAAAATCTGGTAGACATCATTTTAACCAATAATGGCTACAAAGTGGTCAATATTGGCATTAAACAACCACTACAAAGTATTTTAGAAGCTGCCAAAACGCATCAAGCCGACGTGATTGGTATGTCAGGTTTGCTGGTAAAATCGACTGTCATTATGAGAGAAAATTTAGAAGAAATGAAGCGATTGGGTATCACTACTCCCGTTATTTTAGGCGGTGCTGCATTAACGCGACGCTACGTGGAAAATGAATGTCGTGCCAGTTATAGCGTCCCTGAAAATGTCCATTATGCAAAAGATGCGTTTTCTGGCTTAAATTTAATGAATAAAATCATGACAAAATTTAATTAGTAGTGATATGCAGCGAATTGTGCTTTGATACAGTTCGCTGCGACTTTTTACAAATCAGGTCCAATCGTAATATGTAAACGAAGAGGATAACCGTCGCGACTCAATGCAGTTGCCACATCGACGCGAATCAAACCCACCGGCGATAACCAACGAATACCAACTCCTACGCCATGTTCTAAATCTTGTGAAAAATTATTAAACGCATTACCTACATCATAAAAAGTAGCAACACTCCATTTATCAATGATTTGATGCTCATATTCTAAACTGGCAGTCATTAAATGTTTACCGCCAATCACTCTGTCTTTATTATTTTTTGGACCCAATACTTGGTAATCATAACCACGCACACTGCGATCTCCGCCGGCAAAAAAGCGAATTGAAGAAGGTAACTTATTGAAATCACTTTTTAATAATTCGCCTGTCAACGTATATCCCAATTCACCACGCGCAATGACTCTTCCTTTAGCACCAAATTTACGGATAAATACGCCGTTTAATTGAGTTTGTAAAAAAGAAGTATCAGAAATCACATTTTTGATTGCACCACGCAGATTTAATTGTATTTTTTGTCCATGTTTAGTATAAATACGATCATCTGCTTTTAAATAAACCCACCCAATACCCGGCATTAGTAAAATTGAATTTCCTTGTTCATCAGCAATCGTGAATTTCTCCTTGCGATATTCTAAACTCATTGTTTCTGCTAATTCATAGTCTAACCACTGTCGTTTATGATGTTTATTAACGCTAGCAACCAAGGTTTTATTTTTGTTGCTGTCTGTCGTTTTATCTTCGTAACCCAATTGAAAACTTAAGTAATCATCCATTTCAATACCCGTGGGAATATAATATTCTGCACTGGCAGTACCACCAATTTGTGATAATTGTATTTCTGATGAAAATCGATGACCATATTGATTAATATAACGTTTATCCCAACCTAAACTCCCACGAACGCCAGTATCTGTACCATAACCAAGTGCACCAGAATATAAATTACGTTTACGCGGTATTAAAGTAGCTATAATCGGTATAATCCCGTCATCATTAGGATTAGCTTCTATATTCACTTCTTCAAAATAATCGCTGTTAATCAGATTATTTTTAAAATTAAGCAGCTTTTTACTTAAATAGGTTTCTTGGGGCGAAAAAGTTAAAAAACGTTGCAAAAAGCCTTGATTAAATACTTCTTGAATAAAAACGATATCGCCAAAAAGATAACGCTTACCTGTATCAAAAGTGAGTAAAATTTGGCTAGTTTTATTTTGTTCATCAATTTGAATTTCATGTTTAGTAAAATTTGCATCAAAATAGCCATATTCAAGCGCAAAATTACGTAATTGCGTTTTACCTTGCTCATAGATAACTTGATTAAGAATATCTCCTTGTTTTAACGGAAATTTATTGATTAACTTTTTTAAGTTATCATCATCTTCACCCGCACCGTGAACAGCTAATTTTAACTGATCAACATGGAGTGGTTCACCCAGTTGGATATGATAATGGGCGCGCCAAACTTCATTTTTATTAACGAATTCATTGGTCAAATTTTCGACAACTGTCACATCATAGTAACCATAAGGTTTTAGAGCATTTTGGATTTCTGAAGTTGCCTGTTGATGTAATCGCTTGATTCGATTAGCGGATAAACGTGGATGATTTTTTTGTTGTTCCAACGTTAAAGTGGCTTGTACATTTTTAAGTAATTCGCCTTCAATACCGTCAATTTCAATTTCTATTTGCAGAGTAGCATGGGAAATTGAAGTTAAAAATAATAAAAAAATCAGTATGATATATTTAAAAAATGACATTGTGATAAATTGAGAAGCTATTGCTTTGATGAAAAGTAATAGTTTGCGTGCATTTGTTCCAATTTGTATTTCAAGATTTCGCTAAATTCTACTGTGACGTTCTCATCATAATTAAGAACAATCTTTTCCTTTTGTTGAACAGTTTTTAGAACAATTTGCTCAAATTTTTGCATACTAATTTCTTTATTATCATAACGGATGGTATCGTCAGTTAAAAGAAAAGAAACCGTATTTTTTTGATCAATGATTTGTTGCGGATTATCGGATTCTTTTCCAGTGTTATCTAATGAAAGATCGAAGTTAAAACGAGATAAAAGGACAATTATAATGCCTATTATGATAAAAGTAGTTGTTTTCAAATTTTTTATCCATTTCCAAAAATCAAAAGAATATTAAGTGATTATTTTATTATAAACAATAGGTTATAAAATAAATTTGGCGAGTTGTATATTTATCAAATCAATATGAAAATTCATCTATCACAATATCCAATGATGATTTATACTTAATTCGCTGTATTGTAAAATGTTGTAAAATTACTATAGTCTGCGGATAGGTAAGCTGAAAAATTTAAATGATAGCATGAGTACACCAAAATACGATTAATTTTTAGCTAAAATGAAACATTAAAAAAGGATATTCTTATTAAAATCCATTATCTTTTGAATAAATTAGCAATTCCATTGTTAATATTCTGCCTTTTCTTTATCTTAACAACTTTTCTTGCTTACTTTTATGCTATCGGTGGTGAGCAGAGATTTTTGAGCTTTAATTTGCACAGAATTTTGAAATTACTGGATTTACGTGAAGAAAATACATTAGCGACTTGGTTTTCTAGCGTTTTATTTTTAGTAACGGGTCTTAGTTTTATGTTATTAGGTTGGGGACAAGGACAATTTTTCACTATTTCTACATTCACACGGCGCATTTTTCAAATGAGTGCAATTGGAGCGTGTTATTTATCAGCTGATGAAATGGCAAGTATTCATGAAACTTTTGGACACTGGTTAGCCCGCATCGTGAATAGTGAAGTAGGCGCACCAATTGACACGCATGGTTTTTCGTGGGTATTGCTTTTCGCACCTGTGGGTATTTTTATGTTGTTGTGGTTAGCGACTTTACTTTATCGTTTGATTGCACAAATGCCTATAGATCAAGCGCGTAACCAAGCAAAATTCGCTTTATTAGGTGCGCTGATTTTTTTGCCGGGCGTATTTGCTTTAGAAATGATACAAGCCTATTTAGCCTATGTGAAGCTAGGTAGCAATATTTTCCCATGTTTTGAAGAAATGTTTGAAGTCTTTGGTATGTATGGACTTTTTTTGACAACCACGACTATCTCAACTCATTATCAATTATGACAACTTCACGCTCGCTCATTTTGTTAGCAATTATCATATATAGTTGTACTTTATTGTGGATTGAATGGTCAACTTCACAGGATTACGTGCGTAATTTTTTCACTGACATCAAGGGTGATGTATTATTTTACGCGGTCAATACAACATTAAGTGCATTTATTTTGTGGAGTACTGCGCTCCTATTCGGTATTTGTCTTTTATTCGTTGATCGTGTACAACAACCGCGTGAATTCTTTTTTTGTCTGTCACAAACTATAATATTTGCTTATTTGGGAATTGATGAACGTTTTTTATTACATGAAAATTTAGGATATTGGCTACATCGTAACGACGCATATTTATTGCTTGGATTAGGTTTTATCGAACTTGGTTTACTCACTTGGTTGGGTAATGTGCGGCAACGTTCTCATAAAGCACAAGTTTTTTTAATCAGTGCCGCCGTCTTATTTGCAAGTATGATCTTTATCGATGCTAAATTACCCAGCCGCTTATTGTTTCGTTTATCTTTAGAAGATTTGACTAAATTATGGGCTGATTTATGCCTAGCACTTTTTGCTTGGGAAATTTTGTTAGAAAAAATTAATCGTTTAAAATCAATAAATGAAAGCAATCTTATTCGCTAATCGTGCTGGGGCTACGTTGCAGCCTTTGACTCAAAAAACATCAGTTGCATTATTGCCAATAGCCACCAAACCAACTATTGCATATGCACTTGACGCTTTATTAATGACACCGATACGAGAAGTGATTATCGTTATTTCTTCATATGGTGGCAAAATAGAGCATTTACTTGGCGATGGTACACACTGGAACATGCATTTTACCTACGCTCTCACGCGTGGTCAGGAAAATCCAATTGCTGTACTTGATCGTTTAGGATTAAGAGAAGATGAATATTTATTAATACGTGGTGATATCTTATATGATGTGGCGATAGAAGAGTTTTTAATCGCAGCACAGACAACCTCTAGTAAAAAATCAGTTTATTTAACAATAGATGGAAAATTTACGGGTATTTGCTTATTACGACGACATGAACAAATATGGCGTGGCATTGCACTATTAAGTTGGGATACGGTCAGTTGGAAAGAATTTTCGCGTTTATACCCAGAAGTAACAACTATTGAACTAGAAGGCAAACTTTCTTTATTATCATCTCTCAAAGAATTTCACCAAACAAATCTTGACGTATTAGCCGGTCAATATCCTCAATTAGTACTGCCCGGTTGGTTGGTTCATCCACAATTACTCGTTGGACGACGCTCAGTTGTGCTTGGCAAAAATGAAGGTATCATTGGTGCTTTTTGTCGAATACATGAAAAGGCAACTTTAAAAAACGCCATTATTTGCGATGAAGTCATCGTTGACAGCAATGCACGCATACAAAATACAATTATCTTATCCAATACTTATGTTGGTAAAACTGTTGAATTAAATAATACGATTGTTTGGGGAAATATGTTAATACGTGTTGACAATGACATTATTATTGAAAATATTGATAGCTTATTACTCGCCAATTTAAACCATAGCACACTGAGAGTTTTTCTAACCAATTATTTTTACCGCTTTTTAGGCTTACTCATCTTTATCATCTCACTTCCTTTGTGGCCCCTAGCCTTATTGAGTGCGTTAGTGGAAAATCCGCGAAAACCACTTTATAAAGTCAAATTCAGAAGCCATTTACGAGAAATAGATGAGCAAGGTCATGTTCACCCTCATCGATTTTTTGCTTGGGAATGGGCGACTTCAATTCCCTTATTTCGTCATCTACCCAAATTATTGCCAGTAATCAAAGGAAAAATTCGTCTAATTGGTGTGTCATTAGAAACAGATGAACAAGCAAAAAATCGCGTTCAACCCTATGAAAAAATTAGAGATGACACACCAGTTGGCTTATTAGGTCCCAGCCAAATTGGTTTATCAACCGATGCCACACAAGAAGAACGCTTACTCATTGAAGCCTATTATGCCCGCACCCGCCACTTAGGCAAAGATATGTTATGGTTATTACGCGGCTTTTTCTGTTTATTTACCAAACGTGCGTGGTGGTCAAACCGTTAAACTGAAAAGAAAAATTCATGTCAATCAAACGTTGGATAAGTTACCTATTAACCCCTTTGGTAAAAATAACCCTCTCGTTATCCCCGCTACAAAGAATATGGGCTTATACCTGTTTACAAACTAAACTTAACATTCAACTTCCATTACATATTGTAGTACTAAATTGCCCAGAAATTCGGGGAACAGGACGCATCAATTTAGGCGACAATCTTTACTTATATCGTGAATTATATTTAGAAACGCAAGATATGGGAGAAATTATCATTGGCGATCATGTAGTAATTTCGCGCGGTGTTCACTTAGTGGCTTTCAACAAAATTCAAATCGGTCATCACACCATGATCGGTGAATACACCAGTATTCGAGATGCAAATCATGATTTTAGCACCGGAAAACCCTTGCGTGATGCGGGACACAAAAGTGCACCTATTATCATTGGACACAATGTGTGGATTGGGCGTGGCGTGACCATTTTAGCCGGTGTCACAATCGGCGATCATGCTGTCATCGGTGCTAATGCAGTCGTGACAAAATCCATTCCTCCTTACGCGATTACCGTAGGTATTCCAGCGAAAGTGAAAAGTACTTTTAATCTTTAATATTAATCTAAGCCCGCGTAGGTCCAATAGCATTAAGTTAAGGAAATTTCGCTTCCCCCTTTGCCAAAGGGGGATTGAGGGGGGATTTTTTATATTTCAATTACTTTCCTCGTTCCCACATGGCATGTGGGAACGAGAAATATCTTATCTCGTTTATCTCGTTCCTACATGCCATGTAGGAATGCAGTCCAGACGCGCTGCGTCATGAATTTTGTATGTCAATAACCTAATCAGCTAAAACACTACTGACGGAAACCCGCGATTTAATGCGGCGTTTGCACTATTTGTCCAAACTTTGCGTAGAACAAAATATCATAAATCACAGTGATGCAAAGTCTCGTAATTTGGAATCAAAACATCATGTCGATGATAGACACCTTTTTCAGCTCCTTGATGACATTGATTACAATAGCTTAAGGATTTTACTTGTGGATTATCTTCAACCATTTTGAAGGGCAACTTCCAATGCTTGTGAGCAATATAGGGAATTTCTGTGATGCGCATTGGAATTAATTTGTGATTCAACGAGTTGATTAAACGATTAGCCAGTGGATAAGGAGAAAACTCTGCTGCATTATTGACTACATACTCGTTCAATTTCCGTTGAGTCATATCGTCCAATTCTGCATTTTCCCCAAAATGATCGGCTAGATTATTTATCATCTTTTGCCATGAAGCGATAGGTAATAACCCTGGTGGATAAGCAAAGTGGCAGCTACCACATTCTTCCTGATAAGTTGCATTGGTAACTGGTATAACGTTTTGTCTCACGCTCATCCTCATTGCTTGCATCATCTGTTTACGTTCTTCATATCCATGACCCTGTGCATTTGCTAAATGACAAGTCATCAACAAGATAATTGCATAAGCACGCAAATAATCTAATACTATATTTTTTTCAGTTTTCATGCGCTCGCTTTAAACCAGATTAACTTAATCCATTTCTAGTTGGATTTGATGTTGAAGTAATTGGTCAAGTAGCAACTGTAATTCGTTGATACGTTGTTCTGTAGATTGTAGTTCAGTTCCTGCCATTCCTTTCATCTTCTTCTGCATTTTTGCCATCATTTTTGTCATCATTTCATGCTCTCCTGCAGTACTCGACATATCGTGTTCTCCTGTAGTACTGGACATATCGTGTTCCGTCATATCCATTGAGGAATTTTCATCGATCAAGCTCATCATTTCTTGCATGATTCTCAAATGTGAGCGTAAAAGTTTTTTACGTTCTTGTTTATCTTGCGTTTGTTCAATTTTTTGCAACAATTGACGCATTTCATACTCTTTACCCCGCATAGGCGTAACCGGTTTGTCTGGCATTGTATCAGTGGTTTGATGCTGCATCGCCGTAGATTCTTTCGCATTGAGTTTAGACAATTTTTCCGTCAAGTTGTTCATTGTATGTATCATGGTTTGCATTGTTTTTAACATCTCTTGCATTGTTTGCACTTCAAGTGATGTGTTTGTTTCTTGAACAGGTTTTGGTACTACAACTGACTCTGTTGTCATGGTTATCATCGCATCGTGTTGATGTGCTGTGGGAACTGCTAATGTGACTAATGGATTAGCCAAAATTAATACAGTAATAGTGGTAAGTGTGTATTTCATTTCAATTTTCCTGCATTATTAAGGTATAGTAATTAGCGTCCAATGAGTTTTGTAGATTGGATCACGCATAATATCAAAATGTACGCATCAAGCTTGACTAACATGCTCATTTTTTTAGTCTCACTTTAAAATTAAACCGCATTTACGGTCTATTACATTTCTAAAATCTCTCCGTATTTTTATAAATTCCGGTAAATACAGGCTCATCAGTATAGCAAAATTTTCTGCGTTTACAATAGACCGCAACTGCGGTATAACACATTTCAAAAACAGCTATCCTTTTGATTTTTTTAATATAATCTATTATAGTAGAAAAATTAAAATATAATACATAAGGTATAATCTTACAGAGCGCAATAGCTGTGCCCTATAGCTCTTCATAAATCTCATAAAATCAGCGCAAAGACCCGTATTGGTTCAGCTTTACCTTTGACTTTGATTCGACGTTCTTGATGAGTCGCTGGATGTAAAGCTTGATAAACTGTTTCAGAAATTAATACTTCATCACGTGTGGCAATATCGCAAATTCGTTTGGCAGTATTGACGGTATCACCAATGATATCATAGGTTTTCATTTTATTACTGCCTAGTAACCCTTCAACTAATAAGCCCGTGTGAATGCCAATACCAATGCCTAATCCGTATTGATTCAGTTGTTGACTAATGATCTGTTTTAACTGGATCGCAGTCGGTACTGCACTCTTAACTGTTTGAAAGACAATCATAATTTCATCACCGGTTAATTTTACTTTAATCGCATCAGAATGTTCCCAACACCGTTCAGCAATTTCACAATAACCATTGATCATCGCAACTACTTTTTCTGGCGATTGTGATTCACTCCATTGGGTAAATCCACGAATATCCATGAATAATACTGTGCGTTCCCGACGATTAAGACTTAAACTGCTGGGATCAGCCACTGCCATCGCTAAAATATTTTTGCCTAATAACCATTCAGAATAACGGCGTAATTGTTGACTGGTTTGTTTTAATAATTGAAGAAAAATTTCGGCGTTACGGTGTGCAATTCCAGTCATAACGCCCATAAAGTTGATCGTTAAAGCAAGGAATAGGTGACCATCTTGGATAAAAAACGTGGTAGCTAGTGAATAACTGGTTTCAGTTAAAATTTCATATATCCAATACATGACAAGTAAGATATTGGTTCTAATTATGTTTTCTAATATAATTAAGTTGTTGGCGAGATGTGTGGGCGTATGTAAACGTAGTTGTTGTATGATGCCAATCGTGAGTGCAAATCCCCAAAATGCAATGTGATAGAGGCTGTGAAAAAAATCGAGTTCTCCACTGAGCATTTCAATTGTAGTGTATAAAGTCGGTACAATCAGATTGCCTATCAAGGGTTTAGGATTGCCTGCGAATTGCCAACTACCCAAAAAATAAGCTTGGATCATTGTTGCGCTTAGTAAAACATATAAACTAGGTTCATACAAATAGTCTTGTGGTCCGCGTATCAACAATTCTAACAAAATATTGGCAATAGGAAAATAAGCAGTATTAGTGAAAAATTCTTGGATAATCTTATTGTTACGTGTACCATGTAAGCATTTATCAATGTCAATTGTCATTATTTCGTCCTAACCGCTATGCGGTGCTTATTTTATATTCACAGTTCAAGATAATTGTAACGATTCGCGCTTAATCTAAACTTAAATGGTAGAATAATTACCCTCATTTATCATTGAAACCGTTAAATATTCCATATGAGCATTAAATCTGATAAATGGATTCGTCACATGGTAACTTCTTATCAAATGATTGAGCCGTTTGAATCTTATCAAATAAAACATAATTCCACGGGTAAAGTTATTTCTTATGGTACATCTAGTTATGGCTATGATGTGCGTTGCGCGCGTGAATTTAAAATATTTACTAATATCAATTCGTCTATTGTAGACCCCAAAAATTTTGATGCAAATAATTTTGTCGATATTGTCGCCGATGTTTGCATTATTCCACCCAATTCTTTTGCGTTAGCGCGTAGTGTGGAATATTTTAAAATCCCGCGTGATGTGTTGGTAGTGTGTGTTGGTAAATCTACTTATGCACGTATGGGTATTGTTGTTAATACCACGCCGTTAGAGCCTGAATGGCATGGACACATTACTTTAGAATTTTCAAATACGACACCTTTACCGGCAAAAATTTATGCTAATGAAGGCGTTGCGCAACTTTTATTTTTTGGCAGCGATGAAATTTGTGAAACTTCTTACGCAGATCGTCAAGGAAAGTATCAGGGGCAAACTGGAGTGACTTTACCCAAGTCTTAAATATATTATGAAAAACAATTTATTACGTATTGCAACGCGTAAAAGTCCATTGGCTTTATGGCAAGCAGAGCATGTCCGTCAGGCATTACAAGCAATTCATACCCATATTACCATTGAATTGGTCGAAATGACTACGCAAGGTGATAAGATTTTAGATACACCTTTGGCAAAAATTGGTGGAAAAGGTTTGTTTGTTAAAGAATTAGAGCAAGGATTGTTGCAAAAACAAGCAGATATCGCAGTGCATTCAATGAAAGATGTACCGGTAGAATTTCCCACTGGTTTAACATTAGCCGTGATCATGCAGCGAGAAGAACCTTACGATGCTTTTGTATCCAATCAATATGCGCAATTAACTGATTTACCTCAAAATGCAGTTGTTGGTACTGCCAGTTTACGACGACAAACACAGTTATTGGCTTTACGCCCTGATTTACAAATTCGCACTTTACGGGGCAATGTTGGTACACGTTTAAATAAATTAGATCAAGGCGAGTTTGATGCGATTATTTTAGCTGCTGCGGGTTTAATCCGTTTAGGTTTGCAACAGCGTATTCGACAATTATTATTACCAAACATGATGTTACCCGCGA
This sequence comes from Thiomargarita sp., assembly GCA_020721045.1. Taxonomy (GTDB): domain Bacteria; phylum Pseudomonadota; class Gammaproteobacteria; order Beggiatoales; family Beggiatoaceae; genus DYNN01. Next base: position 13,063 of record DYNN01000028.1, read on the forward strand.
TTGGGCAAGGTGCGATTGGAATTGAGTGTCGTAGTGATGATGTAGAAACGCAAACATTAATTTCACCTTTAAACGATTATCATACTCAACAACGAGTTAAAGCAGAACGTGCAATTAACCGTCGTTTGGGCGGAAGTTGCCAAGTGCCTATTGGTGGATTTGCACAAATTATAGACGAACAGCTTGTTTTAAAAGGGTTAGTTGGTGATATACAAGGCACAAAATTATTGTTTGCTGAAATGAAAGGCACTATGGAAATGGCAGAACAAATAGGAAATGATGTAGCACAATCACTATTAGATCAAGGTGCTGCTGAATTATTGGCGTTATATCAATCAGAGTGATAGAAAAAATCTACGAAACTTGGTAATCTTGTAATAATTAAATGTTTCGGTTCGTTTGCATCCATTTTGAAAGATTATGTATTAGTCTGTGAAAATTAAGAAAGATGAAGAAGAGGATATTTCATTATTTCGCCAAGCAATGCAAGATGTGAATCCATTGGTGTGCGATGTTGTGCCATTAACCAAATCACAACCTTATCCTTATCCCAAACAACGGCGTGCTGATGAATTGCAAGTGCGTTATGATATGTTGTCTGATCATTACGATCCGGCAGAATTAGAAACCGGTGAAGAATTATTATTTGCACGCCCCGGGGTACAACACACATTATTGCACAAACTGCGACGTGGTCAATTGAGTATTAAAGTCGAATTGGATTTACATGGTATGATTGTACCCGTTGCCCGCATTGCTGTTGCCCGTTTTCTTGGGTATTGTTGTGCTAACGGTGTTCGTTGTGCCCGCATTGTGCACGGTAAAGGATATGGTTCTTGGCAAAAACAACCGGTTTTAAAAGCAAAAGTCAACAAATGGTTGCAACAAAGAGAAGAGGTATTAGCCTTTTGTTCAGCACGTCCTGTTGATGGAGGTACCGGCGCTATCTATGTCTTGATTAAACAGAAACGTTTACACAAAACTTAGGATAACATGAGTGTGGCAGTTGCGTCATAACCCATTTTCATGCGGTGTATGACGCTGCTCATGTTTCTTGCTTTATTTATATCAACCTCATGTTATTTATAAACTTTACGCTTAAATAAATCATGACGACGACTCACTAAGCGATCGATAAATAACATACCATCTAGGTGATCTACTTCATGCTGAACGACTCGCGCTTCATAATCGTCCATTTCATACTCATGCTGTTCACCGTATTCATCCTGTGCAACCAATTGAATAGAGTGAGCACGTATGACATTACCGGTATAATCAGGCACTGACATGCAGCCTTCGCGCCCGACTTTAAAACCTTCCCATTTGGTGATTTCTGGATTAATCAAAACTAAACGCCCATGTTGTTTAATTTTGGGTTTAGCTGAAACATCAATAATCACAATCTGTTCAAAAATGCCCACTTGAGGTGCAGCAATACCCACGCTACCATGTCCTGCACGCATTGTTTCTTCTAAATCAGCAATAATAATACGCAATCTGTCGTCAAATTCAGTGACAGGCGCAGCAATATTTTTTAACCGCACATCTGGATAAGTTAAAATGTTGAGAATAGCCATTACATTACCAAAATTTCAATAGGTTCAAGTTGTACTTTTAAATCAGGTTGTTGTGTCGTTAATAATTGTTGTAATGCATCTTCAAGGACTTTAATGCCTAGTGTAGCGATACCTTCTATGTGCATGATATAAAACGGTTCTTTGGCACTACCACCGACATCAGATTCCAAATCTAAAATATTCAAACCCGCTTCCGCAAGTACACTGGTCACTTGGGCAACAATACCCGCGCGATCAGCACCATGTACGCTGATACGCACTTCGGGTTCAATATGGTGATGTAATTGTCCTTCAATTGGCGTAAGGTGTAAATGTAGTTGTAACTTTGTAATTACAGGCTGTAACAATTGTTCTAATGCTTCAATCGATAGCGTACAATTAACCATTAACATCATAGTAAAATTACCGCCTAAACGTAACATTGACGCTTCACCTAAATTACATTTACCTTCGTATAAAGCCGTGGTAACTTGTGCGACAATACCCTGTTGATCTTTACCGACCAACGTTAACATAAACCAATGTGACATAATTGACTCCCAACAATGATGATTATCTAATAAATTTTCTACCATACCCAATGAATGTGATATGATTTCACTCTAGGCTAATTCTTTTGATGGATGTTATGAAACTTTTATACGATTTTTTTCCGATTTTACTTTTTTTCATCAGCTACAAATTTTTCGATATTTACGTAGCCACGGGCGTGGCAATTGTTGCCTCTTTTGTTCAAGTTGGCTGGTTTTGGGTGCAACATCGACGCGTTGAAAATATGCATTTAATTACCCTTGCCCTAATTGCAGTCTTGGGTGGTGCTACATTACTATTACACGATGATACGTTTATCAAATGGAAACCAACTGTGGTGAATTGGGCATTTGGTCTCGCTTTTTTGGGCAGTCAGTTTATTGGCAAAAAGCCGATTGTGCAACGGATGATGGAAACAAATATTAAATTGACAACCGATCACATTTGGACCCGTTTGAATTTGACTTGGGCATTATTTTTTATTATTTTGGGATTTGTTAATTTATATGTGGCATTTAATTTTGATACCGACACATGGGTCAATTTTAAATTATTTGGTATGTTGGGCATTACATTCTTATTTGTGATTGCGCAAAGCGTTTATTTAATGCGTTATATGGTGCCAGAAGACGAATCTGAATCTAAGGTAGAAAAGTTGAATTCATAAAAGGAGTTAAATATGCAATTTTCTGTAGAAAACGTTAAATGTGGTGGATGTGTAAAAACCATTCAAAATAGTTTAGCTAAAGTAACTGGTGTAACGAGTGTAACTGTTGAACAAGGACAAGGTTTAGTGACGGTAGAAGGTGAAGGTTTTACAAAAGAACAATTAGTCACTTTGTTGGCTGGTTTGGGATATCCTGAAAAAGTTTAGTTTCACAATTTGATGATAAAACATGTATATTAAATCACTTGAATACTATGATGCTGATTCAGAATGGCAATTATTGTCTTTAGAATTGAATCAGCCACTTACTTTGCTAGTTGGCGCATCTGGTGTTGGTAAAACGCAAATCTTGCACAGCCTACTTACGTTGCAACAAATTGCAAATGGTCGAGCTTTCAGTGGTATACAATGGAAAATAGCATTTGATGTAGATAAAAACCGTGCTTATACATGGGAGGGAAAATTTGAAAACCAATCAATAAGTTTGCTTAAAGACAAAATTGTATTTCCAGAACCTACTGTAGAATTACCAGAATTGACTTGTGAGAAATTAACACTAAACGATAGTGATATATTTGTGAGAAATGGAGAGGAGACATTATTTAAAAGTAGGCTAACAATAAAACTTACTTCTCATCAAAGCATGTTAAAGTTAATAACCGAAGACGATGTTTCACTTGCAAACCAAGATTTTTCTAAAATTCGATTGAGTGGTGAAAAATTTTCTTTTTGCCCTGATGGAAATAGAGAATTTATCTCAATTTCTACTGCTGAATTTGAAAAATACAATTCTTTGGAAAAAGTTAAAGAAAGCAAAAAAAGCGCAGGGGCGAAATTATTTTTAGCTTATCAAAATGTTAAAGAAGCATTTGAATGGATCAAACAAGATTTTTTAGCCGTTTTTCCTCACGTTGAAGATTTAAAAGTTGAATTGATTCAACCTTTTAACTTTGCAGATGAAATATTTCCTGTCGTTTATATTAAAGAAAAGGGGGTAACACATTGGATTGGGGCGGGTAAAATATCTTCAGGCATGTTACGCACCCTAATGTTTATTATAGAAATTCACCTTTGTGCTGATGGTTCAGTTATTTTGATAGATGAATTTGAAAACAGCTTAGGCGTAAATTGCATTGATACTGTTACAGATTTCCTCACTAATCATGAAAGAGATTTACAATTTATTATTACAACTCATCACCCTTATATTATCAATCATATTCCTTCTAAGTATTGGAAATTGGTTACTCGACAAGCTGGAAAAGTAACTACACGTGATGCAAGTGAATTTAATTTAGGTAATTCAAAGCACGAAGCTTTTATTCAATTGATGAATTTAGATGAGTATAATGAAGGTGTTGCTGTATGAATTTGTATTTTTTAGTAGAAGGTAAAACTGAAAAAAAAGTATATCCTGCTTGGCTTAAATATTTAACCCCTCATTTAACAAAAATTTCTAATGCCAGTGAAGTTAAAGAAAATAACTATTATATTATCAGTGGCATGGGTTATCCCAGTCTATTAGACAACCATCTAATTAATGCAGTTGAAGAAGTTAATGAATTAGGAAAATATGATTATTTAGTGATTTCATTGGATGCTGATGATTGCAAAGTTGAGGATAGAGTTGCAGAAGTAAATAATAAGATTTCACAAAAAAAAGTTCAGTTAAAAAATTGTCAATTGTGGATTATCGTACAAAATCGTTGTATTGAAACTTGGTTTATGGGAAATAGTAATGTATTTACGCGTAATCCTAGCCCAAATTTTACTCCATTTTCAACACATTATGATGTTTCAACTAATGATCCAGAATACATGGAAAAACCGAAACATTTTAGTGGCACTATTGGACAATATCATAAAAAATACTTAACTCATATGTTAAAAGAAAAAAATGTCAATTATTCTGAAACATTACCACAAGCAGTGACAGAATCACATTATATAGAACAATTACAATTGAGAGTCAAAAAACAACCTACTCATTTAAAAACATTGCAAAATTTCTTTCAATTGCTTGAAATAACTGCTTAAATATAACAATAAATAGAGATTTACTCATGCTGACAGAAACCCTCGCACAAATCAAACAAGGTGTTCATGAATTATTGCTAGAAGAAGAATTAATTCATAAACTTAAAAAAAATATTCCTCTCCGCATTAAAGCCGGTTTTGATCCCACTGCGCCTGATTTACATTTAGGACATACTGTTTTATTAAATAAATTACGTCAATTTCAACAATTAGGGCATAAAATTCTATTTTTAATCGGCGATTTTACGGGAATGATTGGTGATCCAACTGGTAAAAATATTACTCGTCAACCACTTACTATTGAACAAGTCGCTGAAAATGCTAAAACCTATCAAGAGCAAATTTACAAAATTCTCGATCCAGAAACCACTGAAATTTGTTTCAATTCCCATTGGATGAGTAAAATGCAAGCCAGTGATATGATACAACTGGCAGCTAAACATACCGTAGCACGCATGTTAGAACGCGATGATTTTCATAAACGTTATACCAATGGTCAACCGATTGCCATTCACGAATTTTTATATCCATTGATTCAAGGTTATGATTCTGTTGTATTAAAATCTGATGTAGAATTAGGTGGTACGGATCAAAAATTTAACTTGCTAGTTGGCAGAGAATTGCAAAAACAGGATGGACAAGAACCGCAAGTTGTCCTGATGATGCCGATTTTGGAAGGTTTAGATGGTGTACAAAAAATGTCTAAATCATTAGGGAATTATATCAGTATTCATGAGTCGCCGAATGAAATATTTGGTAAGTTAATGTCTATTTCTGATGAATTAATGTGGCGTTATATTGATTTGCTCAGTTTTAAAACTATTACAGAAATTCAACAATGGAAACAATCAGTTGTTGAAGGAAAAAATCCGCGAGATGTTAAAGTTGAATTTGCGCAAGAAATTGTTGAACGTTTCCACAGTCGTAGTGCTGCTGTTCATGCCTATGAAGAATTTGTAGCACGTTTTAAACAAGGTGAATTACCTGAAGATTTAGCAGAAATGACCGTGTCCACAGACGGTAATCCTATTGCCATTGCTAATTTACTCAAAGAAGCAGGTTTAACTGCAAGCACTTCTGAATCTATGCGTATGATAAAACAAGGCGCAGTTAAAATTGATGGGGAAAAAGTTGCAGATGCTCATTTACAAATTTCCGCAGGAACGAACCACATTTATCAAGTAGGAAAACGTCGATTTGCACGGATTTTTATTCAATAACCGACTGTTTTATTTAAAAATAGGAGTAGTGATTATGCCACAATATCTTAAATATTTCTGTGTTGGGTTGCTTTCTATTTTAATTTTACCACTTTATGCTGCTGATAATACGAAAAAAGTACAATCAGTGGTTTGGGCGAATGGCGATCATTATGAAGGTAACTATGTAGGTCAATATCGCACTGGTAAAGGGGTTTATACTTGGAAAAATGGCGATCGTTATGAAGGTGATTTTTTTCAAGGTAAACGACATGGTGAAGGTGTTTATACTTGGAAAAATGGTGATCGTTATGAAGGTTGGTATGCAGACGATCAACGACATGGTAGAGGTACATACATTTGGGCAGGCGGCGAACGTGAAGAAGGCTTTTTTATTGAAGGACATTTGGTACAATTAGACGCGCCATCAGTACCACAATCCACTAATATTCAACAAGTTATTTTTACTTATCCTAATGGTGATCGCTATGAAGGTGATTTTATTAATGGACAACGTACTGGTCATGGAGTTTATACTTGGGCAAATGGCGATCGTTATGAGGGGGAATTTAATAATGGTCAACGTCATGGTGGCGGTAAGTATGTTTGGGTAAATAAAGATAGCTATACAGGACAATACTTTAATGATCAACGCCACGATGATCAAGCGACTTATTATTGGAATAATGGTGATGAATATATGGGGAGTTTTGTCAGCGGAAAACGAACTGGTTATGGTCAACTAAAATGGAATTTTGGTGATCGTTATGAAGGAAATTTTATTAATAGTCAGCGTACTGGCACTGGTACTTATTTTAATATCGGTGGTGATCGTTATGAAGGACAATTTATTGCAGGTAAACGTGTAGGTAAAGGTCTCTTGATTGCCAATGATGGTACTCAACAAGAACTAGAATACCGAGATGGTCAACGTGTTAAATAGGAGAATGTTCAATGATGAAAGTTATTGTTTTATCAGTTATTAGTGGGTTTGCAACTGTTTCTTTTGTATACGCAGACCCAATTAAGTGTTGGACTAATGAAGATGGTGTGATGGAGTGTGGAAATTTTGTGCCTCCTGAATATTCGCAACAAGGTTATGCTGAACGTAATGAGCAGGGCGTTGTGGTCAAAAAAATTGAACGTGCTAAAACACCTGAAGAAATTGCTGCACTGAAGGCGAAAGAAGATGAACAGAAAGCGTTAGAGCAAACACTGAAAGAACAAGAAGAGAACGATCGTGAGTTGTTGATGCAATTTAGCACAGAAGATGATATCGACACGCAAAAAACAGCGCGTTTGAGTGCGATCGATGGTGTTACCAATGCGATTGAATCTTATGTAGGTAGTTTGAAAGGTAACTTAGAAGATTTAGAAAGTAGTGTGGTACAAGGTAATGAAACAATTGAAAAATCTGAAAAAAGACAGGTAGAATTCAAAAAAGAATTAGCCAGTTTAGCATCCAGTACTGATGAGGAAGACAAAGTAAAGGCGCGTCAGAAAGTGATTAATGATGCCTTACCGAAATTACAACGTGATATTGATGAAACAATTGTTCAATTGGAAAAAGCCAATAAAGACATTACAGATATCAAATATCGAATCAAGACTAACGAGGATACATTGACTAAGAAACGGCTTGAAAAAGAAAGTGTTGAACAACAGTACACCGATTATCTAACACGTTTTCGTGAAATTATGCAACGTCGTAAACAGGTCGAAATTGAGCATCCTGTCACTGAATAGTACTCGTTATCAAACATGGTGCATGAGTTTCTTTCATGCACTCACTTCAAAAATTTATATCTGCATATTGCGCGATTAAGCACAATATTACATTATTCAAATCTTCTATAAATCACAACAACTTAAATTATATAACATGCTTTATTTTCGCCAATTGATACGCCTTTTGACTATTTATCGTATTATTACTCGTTATGGGTTAGATGAGTTGCTTTTTTCTACCAAAATTTTACGTCCCTTATTTTTGCTATCGCGTCTAACGCCCGGTTATTGGCTGTGTCCAAAACATCTCACACGTGGTATGCGTATTCGATTAGCGATTGAAGCATTAGGTCCGATTTTTATCAAATTTGGACAAATCTTATCTACACGTCGAGATTTGTTACCTGATGATATTGCAATTGAATTGGCTAAACTGCAAGATCATGTTGCACCTTTTCGTGGTGAACAAGCGCGTCAAATCATCGAACGTGCCTATGCGCCGCGCAAAATAGCAGAAGTTTTTGCTGAATTTGATACAAATCCAATAGCTGCAGCTTCTATTGCACAAGTCCATGCAGCACGTTTACACAATGGACGTGAAGTTGTAATCAAAGTATTGCGTCCAGGGATTAAACAACAAATTCGTCGTGATATAGAATTACTTTTCTTGATTGCAAAATTATTAAATTATTGGTCGGAAGGGCGACGATTGAGACCCATCGAAGTCGTTGCTGAATTTGAAAAAAATTTACACGATGAGCTTGATTTAATGCAAGAAGCAGCCAATTGTGCTCAGTTGAAACGTAATTTTAAAGAATCTAATGTATTGTATATCCCTGAAATTGAATGGGATTATACCCATCGTCACATTATGGTTGTTGAACGCGTCAGTGGTCTAGCCGTTAGTGATATAGAAACATTAAAACAAAAGGGCGTTAATTTAAAATATTTGGCTGAAATTGGTGTAGAAATTTTCTTTACCCAAGTATTTATTCATAACTTTTTTCATGCCGACATGCATCCGGGTAATATTTTCATCGATGCCACTAATCCACAACGTCCTCACTATGTGGCAGTTGATTTTGGTATTATGGGTACGCTGAGTCGTAAAGATCAACATTATTTAGCTGAGAATTTTTTAGCCTTTTTTCAACGAGATTATTTGCGGGTGGCAGAATTACATGTTCACTCGGGCTGGGTGCCTCATGGTACGCGGGTAGAAGAATTTGAAGGTGCGATTCGCAGTGTATGTGAACCGATTTTTGATCGTCCAATTAAAGAAATTTCCTTTGGCATGGTACTACTTCGTTTATTTCAAACCGCGCGTCGTTTTCACATGGAAGTACAACCCCAATTAGTGTTATTGCAAAAAACTTTATTAAATATCGAAGGTTTAGGACGACAACTTTATCCTGATTTAGATTTATGGAAAACAGCCAAACCCTTCTTAGAACGTTGGATGGATGAACGAATTGGTATGCGTGCTTTTATTAAGGGTATTCAAGCAAATTTACCGTTATGGGCAGAAAAATTACCCGATATGCCATTGTTATTACACGATACTTTAGTGAAACGACAAACAGAATCACACCATATTCATCAACTCAGTGAAGAAATAGGCAAAATTCGGCAAGATATGCAACATCAACAACGCCACATGAGCTTAATCATAATTGGTTGTAGTTTATTGATTTGTGCCAGTCTTATTTTTACTTTAGGAATTAAAGAATCTTGGAATATCAATCAATTAGGTAGTATATTAGCGATTGCTGGAAGTGCGATGCTATTTTTGACTTGGCTTAAAGAAAAGTAAAATTATAAGAACTACTATTTTAATTGAATAATACAGAAACAACTTAAAATATGGCATACTATGCCATTTCAACTTTACTTTAAATGATGGAGGAATCAAATGGAATTTTTTATAGAAAGTGCATGGGCTGAGGCACCTGCACCGGGTGGCGATTTGATGAGTCTTATACCACTTGTATTGCTATTTTTGGTGTTCTATTTTTTACTCATCCGCCCGCAGACAAAACGCGCTAAAGAACATAGAAAAATGATTGATGCGCTTGCCAAAGGAGATGAAATTGTAACAAATGGCGGTTTGCTGGGTAAAATCATTGAGTTAGGGGAAAATTTCGTCGTTATTGAAATTGCACCAAACATTGAAGTCAAATTGCAACGCCACGCAGTTGCTGTTGTTATGCCTAAAGGCACAATTAAAACATTATAAATTTATCAACCTTCTATATATACACGAATGAACAAATATCCGCATTGGAAATATTTTCTAATCATTGTTATTTTGGCTGTTTGTACGTTGTATGCTTTACCTAATTTGTTTGGTGAAGACCCAGCGGTGCAAATTTCGCCTACTTATGCTTCTGAAGGTAAAATTACCCCAGAAATGCAAAAAACGATTGAAGGCAAACTACAAGTTGCTAATATAAAATACGATCGTATTGATTCTTCTCCTGAACAATTGTTGATACGCTTTACTGATACTGATACACAATTGGACGCTTACTCTTTGCTGAAAGATATATTACACCAAGAAATGCCCGGTTATGTTGCAGCGCAAAATTTGGCTTCAGCAACACCTGATTGGTTGACCAGTTTGGGCGCAAAACCAATGTATTTAGGGCTAGATTTGCGCGGTGGAGTACATTTTTTGATGCAAGTTGATATGGAAACTGCTATTCGTCAAGATCAAGAACAGTATCTCGATGAATTTCGTACTTTATTTAGAGAAAATAAATTGCGTTACAAAGGGTTAACGCGTGTCACTCAGGATAAAGGGGGAATTTCTGTCACTTTTACCGAAAAACAAGTACGTGATCAAGCACATAAGATTATTGTTGCTAATTATGATGATTTAGATGCAACTGATAAAGATGGCATAGACGAATTTAGTGTTTTTTTCACTTTTACCGAAGTTTCTCTTAAAAATCGTCAAAATCAAGCATTAGAACAAAATATTACCACTTTACGTAATCGTGTCAATGAATTAGGTGTTGCAGAACCTGTGATTCAACGACAAGGTGATGATCGTATTGTTGTGCAATTACCGGGTGTACAAGATACTGCCCGAGCAAAAGAAATTTTAGGCGCAACAGCCACTTTAGAATTTCGCTTAGTTGAAGGTGATCGTGACCAATGGTATCTTGCTGAAAAAGAAGGTAAAGTTCCAGTTAATGCACGTTTATATAAGCAACGCAATGGTCCTTCAATTTTGTTAAATCGGCGTGTGATTGCAACTGGTGACCAAATTGTCGATGCCTCTGCTGGTATCGATCAACAAACCGGTAGTCCTGCGGCTATGGTGCGTTTAGATGGTAAAGGTGCAAAACGTATGTTTGATACCACTGACAAAAATGTAGGCGAACCAATGGCGGTGGTGTTCATCGAATATAACCTCGAAACAAAAGTAGTAGATGGAAAAATTGTTAAAGAACGCAAAAAAGTGGAAGAAGTTGTTAATGTTGCTACAATTCGGGAAGCTTTTGGTAAGCGTTTTCAAATCACTGGGCTCACCTTTAACGAAGCCTCTAATTTAGCTTTGATTTTACGTGCTGGTGCCTTAAAAGCTCCAATGGAAATTATCGAAGAACGCACTGTCGGTCCCAGCTTAGGTAAAGAAAATATCCGACAAGGTATTATTTCTATCGTTGTTGGTTTTCTTTCAGTACTTTTATTCATGTTGTGGCGTTATCGTGCATTTGGTATGGTAGCTAACTTGTCATTATTGTTGAATGTTGTCGTATTAATTTCCTTATTATCACTGCTGCAAGCAACTTTGACTTTACCCGGTATTGCGGGGATTGTACTGACTTTAGGGATGGCTGTTGATGCTAATGTATTGATTTTTGAACGTATTCGTGAGGAATTGCATAATAAAAATAGCCCTCAAGCCAGTATTCACTCCGGTTTTGAAAAAGCTTTTGGTACGATTGCAGACTCAAATATTACAACGTTAATTGCCGGCGTTATGCTATTTGGTTTTGGTACCGGTGCGATTAAAGGATTTGCCATCACACTGTCTTTAGGCATTTTAACTTCGATGTTCACTGCTATATTTGTAGGTCGTGCGATGATCAATTTACTGTACGGTGGCAAAAAACTACAAAAATTATCCATCTAAAGTATATTATTTTTATCATTTATCGCTCACATTGAGAGAGTAAATTATGCGTTATTTAAGTAGATTTGACTACAATTTTGATTTTTTAGGAAAACGTCTTTACGCCATCATTGCATCAGGTATACTCATTGCTATTGCGTTATTCTCGATTTTATATCAAGGACTCGTGCTAGGTGTTGATTTTACTGGGGGTGTGTTGGTTGAAGTGGGTTATAGTAATTCAGTTACTTTAGACGGAATTCGTGACAAATTACATAACAATGGCTTTGAGGATGCTGTGGTGCAACATTTTGGTACTACCAGTGATGTATTAATTCGTCTAGGTGTACATGAAGAAATTAATGATCAAACACTCAGCACAAAAATTTTAGCGTTATTACAACAAGATGGACAACAAGTAGACATGCGTCGTATCGAATTTGTTGGTCCACAAGTCGGTAACGAATTGATTGAAGATGGTGGCTTAGCTGTACTTTATACGTTGCTTGGCATCCTTATGTACGTGGCTTTTCGCTTTGAATATCGCTTTTCCATTGGTGCAGTTGCGGCTTTAATACATGATACTATCATTACCGTGGGCTATTTTTCTCTGTTTAGAGTCGAATTCGATCTCACTGTATTGGCAGCTATTTTAGCAGTTATTGGTTATTCGTTGAATGATACCGTGGTCGTATTTGATCGAGTTCGCGAAAATTTTCTTAAGTTTCGTAAAAAAAATACAATTGAAATCATGAATTTATCTAACAACGAAGTGTTAAGCCGCACGATCATGACTTCACTAACAACCTTACTCGTTGTTGTCGTTCTATTCCTTATGGGTGGCGAATTAATCCACGGTTTTGCCACCGCATTGCTTATTGGCATCGTTGTCGGTACCTACTCATCCATTTACATTGCAAGTGTAGTGGCACTGGCGTTAGGCGTGAATCGCACTGACTTAGCACCTATTCCCAAAGAAGGGATAAACAAAAGCGAATAATTCATTTTATTGGCTACTGATTTGGCAATTTTTAATCTTAAAGTTGTCAAATCTAATAATAACGATAATTTATAACTTAAAAGACTACTTAACATTTATTTTTAGGAGACAACTCTATGGCAACACCACAGGAATATACCGCAAAACGTATTGCAACCGATATACTCATCGCCGCTATCCACGCTGGACGTTTTTACATTCCTCACTATATTCCGCAAGAAGAAAAAACCAATGCGCAGATTAAATTATTTGAGCAGATGTATCAGCAACTATTAGAAACTGTTCAAGCAATTAAAATTAAAGAAGTTTCTACTAAACGTGCGGCTGCGGACGTGTTGATTGCATTTATTCACAACGGACGTTTTCAACCCGCTGATCATGTGTCTGAAGAAGAACGCCCTTCGGAACAAATGAAGATTTTAATTCAAGCTTACCAAGGACTGATTGATTCTTTTGTTTTATCTAAAGATGAATAGTTCACTATAAATTATAAGGAAGTTGCTGATGTTTCAATTCGGTCACGCCAATGCAATCACATGGCAAGAAGCGGCTGATGCTTGTTTAGCACAGTTTGGTGAACTAAATCCCGATGGTAATTTAGGATTTCTCTACGCAACAGATATATTGTCAGAAAACTTTGCTGAAATCCTTGATTATTTTAAACAAAAAACAGGGATTATGCATTGGGTGGGTACCGTTGGCATTGGCATTTGTAGCACTGGACAAGAATATTTCAATGTACTGGCAATTGCCGCCATGATAGGCGATTTTCCTGACGATACTTTTCATATTTTAACAACCCTATCTGAACAATCTGAGCAATTTTCACGCACCCGTCAATCATGGTGTGATAGTAAACAAGCCATGTTTGCCATTATCCACGGTAATCCACGGCATGAAAATGTTGCTGATTTAATTTTACAATTGAGTGAACAATTAGGTGAAAGTTTTTTAGTTGGCGGCTTGACCAGTTCACGCCATACTTTTCCACAAATTGCAGATGATATTGTGGATGAAAAGTTATCCGGCGTTTTATTTTCTAGTGCAATACAAGTCACTACACGTTTAACGCAAGGCTGTACACTTATCAGTCCGCGACATCAAATCACAGAGGCAGATGACAATGTGATTATACGGATCGACGATCGCCCTGCGCTTGATGTTTTTTTTGAAGATATTGGTAAAGAACTTGCCGATGATTTAAGTCAAGTGCCCGGACGAATTTTTGCAGCTTTACCCATTTTAGGGTCTGATACCGGTGATTATTTAATTAGAAGTCTAGTGGGCGTAGACATCGAACAACGATTATTAGCGATTGGTGAAATGGTAACCGTTGGTATGCCGTTGATGTTTGCGCGCCGAGATCGCGACAGTGCTCACAACGACATGGTTAAAATGTTACGTAAGTTACAGATCATGTTAAACGGAAAAATGCCTAAAGGGGCGGTTTACTACTCTTGTTTAGGACGTGGCGAAAACCTATTTGGCAATGATTCGCAAGAATTAAAAACAATCCAAACCATTTTAGGAGAATTTCCCCTAGTAGGATTTTTCGCCAGCGGTGAAATTTATCATCAAAGACTTTATGGCTATACAGGTATCTTAACCTTGTTCTTGTAAAATGCTATCTTGAAGTGCGTCGTAATGCTTGGATACGATCTTCAAGTGGCGGATGACTCATAAATAATTGTTTCCAATCAGCACCTTCTCTTGCGCCGCTAATACCAAACGCTCTCAATTGACTGGGTAAACTTTCTTGTTGACCGGTTTGCAAACGTTGCAATGCAGCAATCATTTTGTTTGCACCGACTAATTTCGCTGAACCAGCATCTGCTTCAAATTCACGTTTTCTTGAAAACCACATAACAATCACACTGGCTAAAACACTAAAAATAATTTCAGCAATGATACTAGTGATGTAATAACCAATGCCCGGTCCATTTTCATTTTTAAAGATCACGCGATCAACGAAATTACCCACAATACGGGCAAAGAAAATAACAAATGTATTTACAACTCCTTGAATCAATGCTAACGTAATCATATCACCGTTAGCAACATGGCTGATTTCATGTGCCAATACCGCTTCGACTTCACCTTCATCCATTTGATGCAACAAACCCGTACTAACAGCAACTAATGCATTATTGCGGTTCATGCCTGTTGCAAAAGCGTTCATCGTAGGTGAATCATAAATAGCCACTTCAGGCATCCCAATACCCGCTGCTCTTGCCTGTTGGGAAACGGTGTTGATTAACCAAGATTCCACTGCGTCACTCGGTTGGACAATGACTTTCGCACCCGTTGCCATCTTGGCACTCCATTTGGAAATTGCCAACGAAATAAATGCGCCGCCCATGCCAAATACAGCCGCAAAAATTAACAATGCAGTTAAATTTAATCCACCACCTTGCACAAATAGGCTGTCAACGCCTAATATGCGTAGTGTGATGCTTAATACAATCAGAATGGCTATATTAGTCGCTAAAAATAATAATATTCTTTTCATGTGTTTACCTTTTTTAATCGAAAATAATTTTAAATAGATAAGGGCATTTAATTAAAATTTCAATTATTCCATTTATTTTATTCACTCACTTATTTTAGAAAGTTATGCATCAAACAAATTTGTTAAAAGGCATTAGCTTCATCATCATTGCAGAATTAATGTTTGTCTCAATGGCGGCGTTGATAAAATTAGTTTCCATTTCAGTACCTAACGAAACAATTGTTTTCTTTCGTAATTTTTTTGTTATCACTATTTTATTACCTTGGGTATTACACAAAGGTTTTGCTAACACAATTAAAACTCAATGTATGCACTTACATTTATTACGCTCTATTTCCGGTTTAGGTGCAATGTATTGTTTTTTCTACGCATTAGCACACATTCCACTGGCAGAAGCTTCATTATTATCAATGACGGCTCCGTTTTTTATGCCGATTATTGCTTTTTTTTGGTTAGATGAAACGATTTTAACCAAAGTCATTGCTGCAATTATTATCGGATTTTTAGGCGTTGCTTTAATTTTAAAACCGGGCTTTGGCAATTTTTCTCCCGTTACTTTAATTGCATTAGCGAGTGGAGCTTTAGCGGCTGTGGCAAAAACCAGTGTCCGCCGTTTATCTTTCACTGAATCCGTCGTTAGTATTGTGTTTTATTTTGCCATATTTAGCACCCTAATTTCAGCAATTCCATTTGGTTGGAACTGGCAACCAATTTCTTTTAATGCGTTAATTTTATTATTTATTTTAACAGCATTTGGCACAGCCGGACAATTATTAATGACGCACGCGTATACCTTATCTTCTTCCTCACAATTAGGTACAATTAGCTACATTGCCGTCATTTTTTCAGGTTTATATGGTTGGATATTTTGGCATGAAGTATTGGAAAATTGGTTTTTTGCAGGCACCGGTTTAATCGTTATCGCCGCTTTATTAATCAGCCACAGTCGTGATTCTGATAAAAAAGAATTGTCTATTATTAATGCAGAAATAGAAGAAATCGCGATACCACAAATTGACAATCGCTTAAAATGAGAGGCAAGGCATTACCCTGCCTCAACCGATTAAATTGAAACTGCTAACATCCGCTGTAATGCCAAACGGGCTTGTTCTTTATCTTGAGAATTGACTTTAATTTGATTAACAACGTGATTATTAACTAAATTTTCCAAAGTCCAAAGCAAATGTTGAGGATCAATGCGATACATTGTAGAACACATACACACCGTGGGCGACATAAAATGTATCGATTTATTTTCAGCCTGACATTCATTGGCTAAGCGATTAACCAAATTCAATTCTGTACCAATTAACCAGCGAGTACCCGGTGGAGATGCTTTCACCGTTTTGATAATAAATTCGGTTGAACCCACGTAATCAGAGTGTTGGCACACTTCAAATGAACATTCTGGATGTGAAACCACTTTTCCAGTTGGATAATTGGTGCGAAATTTTTGAATATCTTCAAGGCTAAATAATTGATGTACCGAACAAAAACCATCCCAAAGTATTATTTTTGCCTGCTTAATTTCAATTTCAGTCAAACCGCCCATCGGTTTATCAGGGTCCCAAACCACCATTTGTTCCAGTGGAATATCCATGCGATATCCAGTGTTACGCCCTAAATGTTGATCGGGAAAAAATAACACTTTACTTCGTTGATTAAATGACCATTCTAAAATTTGCTTGGCATTAGTCGAAGTGCAGACAATACCGCCGTGTCGCCCACAAAAAGCTTTTAAATCAGCCGCGGAATTGATGTAAGTAATTGGCGTAACAACCTCATCCATATCACCCAATAGAGAGGCTAATTCCTGCCATGCCATTTCAACTTTAGTCAAATTAGCCATATCTGCCATAGAACAACCCGCAGTCAAATCTGGCAGAATCGCAATTTGATGATCATGGGTCAAGATATCTGCCACTTCCGCCATAAAATGTACGCCGCAAAATAAAATAAATTCAGCACCAGAATCAGCGGCTTGACGAGACAGTTTTAAAGAATCTCCAGTATAATCAGCATGTTTAAAAACTTCTTCGCGTTGATAATGATGTCCTAAAATAACGAGACGATTGCCTAATGCCGCTTTTGCCGCTTTAATTCGGGTATCACATATATCATCGTTTAAATTCAGATAGTTATCGATGGAAAGTTGGATATTCATGATTCAATAGTTTTTTCTTCATCTGGCGTATAACGTTTAAATAAAACCCCACCGCAGTTGGCACAAGGCAAAATATAGCTAGGACGATGGAAATTAAATTCTTGACCACAACTTTCGCAATATAAAGTGCCGGGTCCGGTGATTTCGCCACTTTGCCATTCTACCGCTAATCGGGCTTGTTCGGCTAAATTGTCCAAGCTCGCATGGGTTTGATCAACCATAATTGAAAAAGTGTCTAGTAAACGGGCTTCAATCAATTCTAAATCAAAACGCATCCAATCGCCTAAAGATTGTTCAGTATTGGCAATAAATTCAGCGGCATCATTAAGATCACGGCGTAAATAATCACTAATTTTTTCTGCTTCTTCGCGGCTCAATTCTTCAAGTTCAACAGCTTTTTCTGTCGCAGCATCAATGTATTGGTGTAAATCGTCATGGGTAGCGTGAGTCCACATGTCTTTTACCCGTGTCATCATACGTTGATAGCCAGAAAGTAGCTTTGCTTTATCATCGTTCATGTAAAAGTCCTTGTAATTACAATTATTTTCAATTTATTGGCGATGCAAAATTAATTCAAGTACGAGTTTGCTACCAAAATAAGCTAACATTAACACTAAAAAACCAATTAAATTCCAACGAATCAATACTTTACCGCGCCATCCATACTGCCATCTGCCCCAAAGCAAAATTATGTAAACACCCCATGCAATGGTTGATAACACTGTTTTATGGATTAAGTGTTGTTGAAAAATATTTTCTAGGAAGATCGCACCAGTTATCAAACTGATAGTCAACAATAATACGCCTAATTCAATCAATTGTAATAATAATGTTTCCATCACTTGCAACGGTGGTAAACGGTGAATAATCCAGCCCGGATGGTGATTATGTAAACGTTGTTCTTGTACCGCTAAAAATAGGGATTGTAATGCGGAAATTGTGAGTAAACTATAGGCTAAAATTGAAGAAATAATGTGGATGTTAACGCCTAATTGCCCACTAGATAATAAACGTTCTGTTTGAAAAGTGTAATCTAATCCAATAGTTAGTGCAGCTAAAGGAAATAAAAAGATGATCAAATTATCTACGGGTTTTTGTGGCAAACTGAGCAAAAGTAACATCACTGTTACCCATGCAATCAGTGAAGCTGAATTAAAAAAACCTAAGTCAATTCCTTGGGTTGTTAGAATATTTTGATAAAGTAAGATACCGTGTAAAATGAACGCGATTGTGCCAAGTAACAGCAGTAAATGTTTTTGTGAAGTGATGGTAATATTTTGTAATAATAGACGTATTTGTGATATTGCAGCGATTATATACACAATGATTGCTGATAAACTTAAAGTGTTCACCGGTAGATTCCTAGTTTTAAGTGCTTTTTTGACAAAAGGTGCATCGGTAAAGTGACATATTTTAACGGAAATAAATCCGCATTCAAATTTGACAGTTTATCATATCACTGCGATAAATTTTGTTGATTAAACTTTTCTTACAGGGAACTTTAAAACCAAATGACTTTCGTTAGCCCATGCGCTTACCAGAAGTGAAATAATGCCTTGACATGATAAGGAGCAATAGCATTAAGTTAAGGAAATTTTGCTTCCCCCTTTACCAAAGGGGGATTGA
>DYNN01000115.1 GCA_020721045.1 Thiomargarita sp.
AAACAAAGGGCTCTGTCGCAGTTGCTAAAACTTGCTCATGGTAGGTTTTGGTAAGGAAAAAGGATCGGTTAAATTTTATCTATTGAATTTTGTTGAAATGCCCATAACTAGACTTAGTAGCATGAAGTGGATTGTATGATAATAAATTTTCCGAATATCCATTTTGTATCCATTGCTTTTAATACCCTCACTCTTTAAACAGGAGAGAAATACATGGCTGATATTTCTCAGCAACAAGTTGAAACTGCGATCAAAACATACGTAGACCCCTATTTAGAAAAAGATTTAGTATCTGCCAAATGTATCAAAGGAATTCAAATTGAGGGTGATACCGTCACAATTAATATTACTTTTGGTTTTCCCACAAAGACACATAATGCAAAGGTAATTGCGCAATTAACCGAAAAAGTAGGCGCATTAGGTAGTGTAAAACAAGTCAAGATTAACATTAGCAATGAAATCATCTCTCACGCCGTGCAGCAAGGTGTTGATATGATTAAAAATATTAAAAATGTTATTGCGGTTGCGTCAGGCAAAGGTGGCGTTGGCAAATCAACGACAGCGGTCAATTTAGCCTTAGCATTGGCGACGGAAGGTGCGACAGTTGGTTTATTGGATGCGGATATTTACGGTCCTAGTCAACCGCGAATGCTTGGCAGTAAAGCCCGTCCAGAATCGAAAGATGGCAATTCACTAGAACCCGTCATGAGTTATGACATCCAATCCATGTCCATTGGTTACTTAATTGACGAAGAAACGCCGATGATTTGGCGCGGTCCTATGGTTACTCAAGCATTGGAGCAATTGTTAAGAGATACGCGCTGGCGTGATATTGATTATTTAATCATCGACTTACCACCCGGTACTGGTGATACGCAATTGACTTTAGCGCAAAAAATTCCTGTGAGCGGTGCAGTTATTGTCACGACGCCTCAAGACATTGCACTATTAGATGCACGTAAGGGTTTGAAAATGTTTGAAAAAGTCAATGTGCCTATTTTAGGTATTGTTGAAAATATGAGCATTCATATCTGTAGTAAATGTGGTAATGAAGAATATATCTTTGGACAAGGCGGTGGATTGCAGATGTCCGAGGAATCTGATGTTGCATTTTTAGGTGCGTTACCTTTAGACATTAAAATTCGCGAGAATGCAGATAATGGACATCCTAGTGTGATTGCTGATCCCGAAGGACGGATTGCACAAATTTATCGCGATATTGCTTGCCGTGCGACTGCGAAACTGTCTCAACAAACTAAGGACTATTCCAGTAAATTCCCTAATATTGTGATCCAAAATACTTAAATGTAATAAATTCGTTGGGTGTATGAATAGTTCTGCTCAATTTTTTTGATGCTTAAGCTATATCTTGCACTCCACGAATACTACTAATATTATTACACTGATTTTTTTGTGGCATAAAGCTCGGCACTATTTTTGCCTTGGTGTTAAATAGGTATGAGTATTGCTGAAGATAGCCATGTTTAATGTTGGGGATTGCGTAGAATTCTGTTTAGATAATCGAGATTCGCTAAATTTTAGTAAACGCGCTGATGTACAAGGTCGAATTACTAGAATCAATGAATTGGGCTGTTTTGTGAAAATTATTCACATCAGTTCCAATAAAAATATATTAATCGGCGGGCGAGGTTATCATTTGGGTGATGAACTCTATGTGCTAAATACGGTACTAAAGAGTTGTTCAACTGTGGAACATCTACTTGACGATAATGCTAATGAAAAAGAAAGAGGAAGTATTTCATGGAGTTGGTTGATTATATCAGTTATTGTATTATTACTTTGGTTTTTCAGTCGGAGTTAATTGTTTTAAACACAGAAGTCCAGAAGCAAATGAATCTAGATAAGTTAATACTTTCGTAGTTATTTGAAAGACATCTGACTCAATTTCGTCACTCTAATGCCTTTCAGCCAGTTACCTTTAATTTTTCTTTCTTTTCTGAACTTCTGCCGGTTAAAAATTACAATCGCTGCCTAATTTTTTGCAGATAACCCATGATCTTTCCTGATATTTTAGTATCTTCCTTGGGTTTTTCCACTGCATGACGTTGTAACAACTGGGGCGTTTTTTGACATGCCCGGTAGTGACGCATGGACGCATTAATACTCATTTCAACCAATTTTTTCAAAATAGGTTTAGGCATAAATCGATAAATTTGTCCTTGATTAATCAATTCAATCAATAACTTTGTGTCTTGAAATGAAGTTAGTACCAATGTCAAAATAGAGGGATACATTTGTTTTAACGTTTTCAATGGCGCAGTAATATCTTCGCCGCCAATTTTAACTTCTGAAATCACTACGGCAATACCTTCGTTACTTAATATTTCAAAGGCTTCTTCTAGGGTTTTTCCCCATTTGAGCGGATATTTATCGGCAACAATTTCTTTTACCGTATCAAACGTGGCAGCATCTTCATCGATCACTAATAACCCCGGTTGATTACTACCCTCATCTTTTTCTTCAATTTTTTGGGGAAGTCCTAATAAGCTAATCGCAATTTCAACTGCTTGATCGATGATATTTTTAATGTCATCATTATCCCAAGGCTTGTTAATAAAACGAAAAACTTCACCTTCATTGACAGAACCTACCATTGCCGCCCAATCAGAATAGCCGGTTAATAACAATCGCATGGTATTGGGTGAGGCTTCTTTTACCAGACGCAACACCTCAACACCCGGCATAATCGGCATCCGTTGATCGCTCACAATAACATGTACGGTATCCTTTTTTACCATTTCAACGGCTTCGTTACCGTCAGTGGTGATCAATACGTTGTATTTTGTTTTGAACAACATTTTTAATGATCTTAGGACACGTTCTTCATCATCCACAAACAGAATAGTAGCTTTATCAGACATATAAGCTCCAAGTCAATTGTAGTTTAGGATAATGGTCTC
Organism: Thiomargarita sp.; assembly: GCA_020721045.1. Classification (GTDB taxonomy): domain Bacteria; phylum Pseudomonadota; class Gammaproteobacteria; order Beggiatoales; family Beggiatoaceae; genus DYNN01. The sequence continues at coordinate 2,922 of DYNN01000115.1, forward strand.
TAGGCTTCACGAGTGTCATCCTCAAGCTGTTTTAGTGGATTGACGTGGTAAGGTGATCGTGAATTTGGTACCTTTACCTATTGTTGAAGCTACGTCAATATGACCATGATGTTGTTCAATAATTTGATAGCTGATTGATAATCCCAATCCTGTACCTTCGCCAATGGGTTTGGTGGTAAAGAAGGGATCAAAAATTTTGGCTCTGACATCTTCAGGAATGCCCTTGCCATTATCTTCTATCTCAACATAGACATTTTTATCATCTGCCCGTGTTGTCACCACAATTTTACCTTGTGTTTTATCATCAATTGCTTGAGCCGCATTGGTTAAAATGTTGAGCAATACTTGGTTAATATGTGATGGTGAACATTCAACTGGCGGTAATGTATCTGCATACTGTTTGAAAACCGCTACTTTGCTAGCAATCACGTTGTGACCAATGACTAATACACTGTCAATACATTCGTTTAAACTGACATTTTGCACACGAACACTGTCAACTCGACTGAAATCTTTTAAGTTAAGTACCAAGTCTGCAATTTGATCGAGTCCATGAATAATATCATCGTATAATGTTTTGGTTTCGTTGAAAGTATCATCATCACGAAAGTTCTGACTCATTTCAGTCACAGTCGTTAGCTGTTCACTCAATTCTTCTTCATTCGTGCCTTCAGTCAATAACATTTCTATCAATTTATCATAGATGGTAGTCAAACTTTCGACTTCTGAGAACAGGTCACGGGTCATTTCAATATTACTTCTAACATAACCCAAGGGCGTATTAATTTCGTGCGCTACACCAGCAACCATTTGCCCCAACGAAGCCATTTTTTCAGATTGAACTAATTGAGCCTGAGAATTTTTAAGTTCATCCAATGCTTTTGCAAGGTCTTTCGTGCGTTCTTTCACTTTTTCTTCTAAAGTTGCATTAACATTTTCCAACGCATTGAACGACTTTTTAACTTGATCGCCCATGCTGTTGAATGAACGTGCCAAGTCTCCAAGTTCATCGGTTCTTTCGGTAGGCAATTTTTGATCCCAGTGTCCTTCTGCAAATCGCTTAGTCGCGTTATTCAAATTTAATACTGGCTGAATAATACCTCTCGCCGTAAATAAGCCAATCAATGTTGTTAATGCCAATGAAATCAACGATAACCAAATCGTCATTCTCGTATTGTCATCAATTTGTTCCATAAAATCAGCTTCTGGGATGGTGACAACTATAAGCCAATCAATCCCTCTAGTATCTTTTAGCGGTGTGACTTGTAAAAATTGTCGGGCCCCATCTAAAATGAAGTCTTGTTGCAATGTGTCATTTATTTCTAGTAAATCAGGATATTGTGCTTCCAAATGTTTAGCGGTTTCTCTAATTAGGACATTACTATTATCTTCGGCAGTTGCTTTAATGCGTTCAGTGGCTTTTTGACCAATTTGTCCACTATAGGCAACCAGTTGTCCATTTCGTTCCACGATAAAAGTTTGTCCGCTTTTCCCAATTTTCAGCCCACTTAAAAATTCACTCACATCAGTAAGCATTGCTGTACTACCCACTACGCCAACAAATTGATGATTTTTATCGTATACCGGTTGTGCAGCTGTGATAGCAGGTGATTTGGTGGTAAATTCTGAATAAACATTAGTCCAAATTGCCTCACCCTTTGTTTTAGCTGTTTTATACCATCCACGCCCACGCGGATCATAGTTGGGTTCACCTTCTACGACAACCGTACGATTACCTTGTGCATCAGCATCATAGTAATTTAATCCGCCATTGGTAGATTCATCAGCCAAAATGATTTGTGGTTCACCATTTCTAAATTGTCTACCACCCACAAAACGCCCATCTGGCAATCCAATAAAAGTATTAGTCACCTCGCTAAACGTTTGTATTTGTTTCCAAAAATAACGTTCCAAACTTTTTGTGTCATTTAGAGCAATCTGTTCCAATGAGATAGTATTCACATGTAGCTCATTGACTAAGTGAGCGGTTTCCAAATAATTTTTCACTCGTTCTTGGATGCGCGCTGTAATTTCATTACGCAACTGCATAGCGACATTATTGACAGCTTCTTGTCCATTACGTAATGAGAGATACCCCGTTAAGCCACCGGCAATCGTGACTAGTATGACGAAGGGTATCACAATCATTATTCGCAGAGGCACTTTTCCAGAGATTTGAGCGATAAATCTATTGAGTAGTGTTGTTGACATGAAAGTAATAATTCCTCGTTTACCTATAATTTCTGGTTATTTTATCACTATATACTGTTTATTATTGTTACGCATTAAACACGCAGATAATCAACTACAAAACTAGTAACATCATTGTGATACAACGTTTTAACTGTTTCTTCTCTTAAAAAATTACCAACAGCTTCTATCACATTTTTTCGATTAATCCAATCACCGCTCTCTACTTTAGAAGCTTCCCGAATCTTATAACACAAAGCCATTGTTTTAGTTTCATCAGGGTATGTCAAAGTTTCAACGGATTGTCCCTGATAAGACCACACAGGAATTAAGCTGAGATCATAACGTTTTGGAAACTCATTCCAAGTGATTTCAAGATGATTAATACGCTGTAAACAATAATAATTAACATGGTGTAATTCACCAATCGTACCCGTTCCGATATCCTCAAAGTTAATATATGCGCTACCATTAGCAGATTCCATCAACTGCCCTTGCGTATGATATAAACCTAGCGGACTACTCCCTTCCATATAGTAATCCAATTTACCTTCCACTCGTAAGGTGCCAAACACAAATAGTCTAATATTGGGTATTCTCAAATTATTGATCATACAATTCGCTTTAGTCCTAAGGGTAAAATTTCAGCAAAAAGTAGCATTGAAAAATTGTAGCAAAAAATCGGTTTCTTTGCTGCTATTAAATAAACAATTACGGAAGATAACGATGATAACTTATTATATTATAAATGATATTATTCTTACAGTTCTTTAATACAGTTCTTTAATGTGGTGCAAAGGGAAATTACTTTCCATGCGCACCACTTGCAAAAATAGTTATACGCCAATTTTACGGCAAAATGGCAAAAACTCTTGCCGGAAAACCAGTACCACCTTTAGCGTCTGGCCAAGTGACTGATACTAATGCACCAAATTCTGGGACTTGATCTAAATTAGCTAACAACTCAATTTGATATTTATCCAACGATAAGATATAAGATTCCAATGAATAATCATCCAATGTCGTCGCAACGCCCGGGTCGGTATCAGTGGGTTCATGTCCTGATGCCGTGATATGGCGTTCTTCGTACAAATATTTTAACGTGTCCATTGACCAGCCCGGATAATGTGCCACACCTTTGTCATCCACATTTTGCATCGCATCCTGATTGGGCCAACGTTTTGACCAATCAGTACGCATCGCAACAAATGCCCCTTCTGGTACCTGACCATGTTTTGCCTCCCATGCAGTGATGTCCTCCATAGTCAACTGATAATCAGAATTTTCTGCAACCTTTTCATGTACATCAAGAACAACCAAAGGCAGCAACATTTCTTCTACCCCAATTTGATCTTGAGTACGCAAACCTTCAAAAAAGTGAGCCGGTGGGTCTATATGCGTGCCCCATTGACCGACGTGACAATATTCGTAAACTAAAAAACCATCATCATAAGTATACAATGCCTTAGTGGTCATCGGTGAAAATCCTTTCCAATGCGGAATATCACTATCAAAAGGGTGAGTCAAATTAACCCATTTTCGGGATTTCAGTAACTTGTAAACATTCCACAGAGATTGCTTATTATCAGATTTTTCAGTTGTCACTTCTTCTATTTGAGGAATGAGATGGTAATTTTCATCAGTCAAAAAATCCACTTGATATTGTGTACTCTCTTCGCCTACCTGAATACCACCCAATGTAATTTGATTTGGTTTCATCTGATCGCGCACAACGTAAGCTTCAGAAAAATTAATCTCTGAAGCATAACTTGGGGCTATTGCCAATGTTGTTAGTAAAATCGCTATGTTACGCATTTGGTTTATCCTAATTAAAATTGATCATTATTGGTCATAAATAACAATTTTTTAAATGAGTTTTATCACTACTAAAAATTTCACAGTTTCTTGTTCATCAGTGAAAGATTAGGCAAATAAACCTAAATATAGAGTGATGGCAAACAATACTTTAATCAATGCAATTTGAAAGCATATTCTAGCATATTAAAATAGAAATGATAAAATATCGATGCGATTTCAGATGGAAATCAACTCATTTTTCAAAAATAGCACCTATATGAGAAATTAATATGACCGATAAAGCAAATGTTTTATTTGTAGATGATGAAGAACGTATTTTAAGAACCCTAAAAATGTTATTTAAACAACAATATAATGTGCAAATTACCACCGATGGTCATGAAGCGTTAGAAATCATTAAACGCGATAATATTCACGTACTTGTTAGCGATCAAAGAATGCCTATTATGCAAGGCGTTGATTTATTGCGTGCAGCCAAAGAAATTTCTCCCAACACAATGCGATTATTATTAACAGGTTACTCTGATTTAGCTGCAATTGTGGGTTCAGTCAATGAGGGCGAAATTTTTCGTTATGTCAGTAAACCTTGGGATAAAGATGAAATTAAACAAATTATCGCCAAAGCGGTTGATATTGGATTAAATGTTATTTTATCTGACAAAACAACCAACATCAAAGAAGACAATACTGTTGCTGCTAATTTAGGATTGCTGATTATTGATGATGATAAAACAACTTACGATATTACGACTGAAATTGTAGGTAGTAAATATTTCGTAAAATGGGGTGAAAATATAGAACAAGCTTTTCAAATTTTAAGTGAAGATCGAAATATTGCAGTTGTCATTGCTGAAATTAAGTTAGGTAAACAAGACATTAGTACACCACTTAAAATTCTTAAACAATATCATCCACATACTTTAACTTTAGTGCAAACTTCCTTTCAAGACACCACCGCATTAATTGAATTAATTAACCAAGGGCAAATTTACCGCTTTTTACCTAAACCAATAGTGAAAAAATTACTCGAACGCAGCATTCGTGACTCGATTTGGCACTATCGCTTTTTACAAAAAACACCAAAATTAGTGGCACGACACGCCGTTGATAATTTAAAAGATTCTGCAGAAACAACGATTTCTAGCAAAATTATGGGCTATTTGAAAAAAATGCGTGGTGTTTCGTAAATACCAAGTACAATGCCATAATACAACTTACTTAATATCATTTACTGAAATCATCATGGGAGCAGACAAACCATGCAAGACAACAAAAACGGACAAACTATTGTCGGTGGATTAAATCGTATTTTTCATTGTAATCACTACAATGCTTTCTTACAAATGACCGTTTCACTATCCAATAACATGTCTGGATGTTGCCCAGATAAATTACTAAAAGATGCAGTTTCCCCGCTGATATATTACCTAAAACAACAAGGTTACTCCCAAGAAACCCTGATTAGAGAATTTAACAGTTGTGGTTTTGGATTACTGCAACAACTCGCTGATAATAAATGGGAAACTCAACGTTCGCATTACAGTGAAGCCATTTGTTTACAAGAAAGACCGCATAAAAATTGCTCATTTACCACCGGCTACATTCAAGGCATCACCGGCAAAGAAGTAGAAGAAATCGCCTGTCAAATTGTTGGCGACAAAAGCGACATTTTTCTCATATCAGAAACACCTGTTGATCTCAATAACTACTTGTTATATGAGCCTATTTTTTCTGAAGTACCCAAACGATTTGCTTTTGAATCCTGTCAATCCTTTGATACAACGGTAGACGAAGACAAAATTATCGATCACTTTAAACAATATCCTTTTTTTGACATAGAAAAAACCACAGAAGACGGTTTAATTGACGCATTTGGTGTCATGTTAACTCGTCACTTTGCTGACTATTGCAACCGCATTTCCTATGAAACCTACTTTTGTATGAAAGAATTTGGTATTCCAACAGAAGATGCCAAAGAATTATTTATAAAAGCCGGATTATATTGCGCTTTTTTCACCTATGGCGGCATTATGGAAAGCAAAGAATGGTACGACACTGTTGCGCCGATGTGTCATAATCGAGAAGATTGGATACATGGTATGGTCGCTATTGTCAATACATTGGGTTGGGGAATTTGGCGAATTGAACAACTGCATCCCGAACACACCCTAGT
>DYNN01000029.1 GCA_020721045.1 Thiomargarita sp.
CATGGGCATGGGCGGCATGAATGGCATGTACGGCATGGGCATGGGCGGCATGGGCGGCATGTACGGTATGTATCCTGGCATGGGCGGCATGGGTATGGGCGGCATGGGCGGCATGTATCCTGGCATGTACATGTAATAAGTGTTTATTACACGTTAGAGCCTAATATTTTGATAAAGGAGCATGGTCCGTCCTTAGCTAGAAAAAGTGAGGATGGGCATGTTCCTTTTAGTTGGGTATCGTTTTATTGATCGTAATTGATCAGTATTTTTCGGGTAGTTGTTAGAACTGTCTTGTAGTCATTTAGGCAGAACGTTGAAGACGTGTTTTGTCAATTTTTCCTGTATACCAGCTTTAATCACTTTTTTTGAAGTTGATAAAGATTTTGTGCCTGTCATAATTCCTGTCACATCTAACTTAAATCTTCAAAAATAAGACAAATGTAAATTTGTAGGTGATTTTAGGGTGGAATATTCATTCAATAAACCTCGCTTATAATGTGAGGGAAGTTACTTTCTAATTCAATTTTAAATAGTATTAAGGAGCCATCATAATGCACAAGGAGCGAATTAGGCGCGTACTCTCTCTTTGTTTTATAGTTCTTTTATGGTCGCCATTTAGCGCGTCGAATGCGACAGAAGTTACGGACTATGAACGCGCTCGGTGGGACCCTATTCATTTTAAACCCGCTATTGATAATGCTACTGATGAGCAATGCCTTGCTTGTCACCAAGAAGTATTAGAACCTTCAGTTAAACCTCAATCTCCCGCTGGTGTAAAAGCAACTGATGCCTTAGCATGGTATCAAACCTTAGATGTTTATTCTGGCGATCAAGAAACATTCCATCGTCGTCACTTGGTGACCCCGCTTGCAAAGAAATTAATGAATCTAAAATGTAATTTCTGTCATCAAGGTAATGGTCCGCGTGATGAAACGCCTTATCCTGACACGAAAGGTGATGGTAGTTATACTTTGCGTAAAATGGTTAATCCTGAAGAAACTTGTTTAAGATGTCATGGTCAATTCAATTACAAAATTATGACTGGTTTGCCCGGACATTGGAATGATGTGCGTGAAATGATGGGTAATAGCTGCTTAAGTTGTCACGCAATTTTCCGTACTGAACGCCATCAAGTTAATTATTTGAATGCCGATGCGATTGAGGCGGCAACTAAGGAAAAGACAGCAGACGGCAAAGAAAATTCTGATATTTGTTTTGGCTGTCATGGTGGACGGGCATGGTACCAGTTGGAATTCCCATATCCACGTCATGCTTGGAAGGGGCAAGACCCTAAAGTGCCTGATTGGGCAAAAGATCGTCCAACTGAATCTGAAGAGCGTTTTCGCTTGCCTGCTAAACCTGTAGTCGAAAAGGTTGCTGATAAAGTTGTCGAAAAAGTTGCTGATAAACCAGCGGCTGCTGCTAAAGCTGATACTGCTGCTAAACCAGCGAAATCTGCTACAGATGCTAAAAAAGCCAGTGATTAACTTTTAAAGACATTAAGTAGAGGAAGATTTAATGAGCGATACATTGAAGTTATTGAAATCAAGCCTAAATATGACGCGGCGTGGTTTCTTGAAAACTACCGCAGTGGGAACGGCTGTCGCTGGTGGTCTGGTTGGTAAACCTCGTGATGCTGAAGCTTTTGCTTATGAGCCTTATTATACAGACGACCAGTTGGAAACGGTTGTCACCAGTTGTGCGCATAATTGTGGTTCACGCCATATGCTTGTTGCCCATAAAAAAGGTGATGTGATTGTACGTTTGTCAACTGATGATGGTACCCATGAAGGTGCAGCGTACGGTACAGATACGGAGCAAGTACCTCAGGTACGTGGTTGTTTGCGCGGACGTTCTTATCGTGCACGTTTGTATTCACCAGAACGTTTGCTTTATCCGATGTTGCGGGTTGGTGCACGCGGTGAAGGTAAATTTAAGCGTGTATCTTGGGATGAAGCTTTAAGCTTTATTGCCGAAAAGATGATGTATATAAAAAATATGTATGGACCTGCGTCTATTGTTGATCAAAGTTATGCAGGTGCTTCATGGAGTGTGTTACACAAATCTGATCAGATCGAAGGTTTGTTAGGTCGCTTCTTGGGTATTTTTGGTAATCGTATCACTTCTTGGTCTGTGCCGTCTTATCAAGCAACAACGTTTAGCTCACGTACCACTTTTGGTGATATCAAAGATGGTAATGAAGATGATGCTTATGCGCATACTAAACTGATGATTATGTGGGGTTGGAACCCAGCTTACACGTTTCATGGTGGTAATACTTTCTATTACATGCGATTAGCAAAACAGCGCGGTTGTAAATTTGTATTGGTCGATCCCCAATATACAGATTCAGCGGCGGCTTATGATGCGTGGTGGGTTCCAATCAAGCCAAATACAGACGCAGCTATGTTAGCAGGGATGGCACATTATATTTTTGTTAATAATTTGCAAGATCAAGACTTTATTAATCGCTTTACTTTAGGTATGGACTTTGGAACAATGCCAAATTGGGCGATTGCCCGTGGTTTTGAAAACTTCAAAGATTATATTTTAGGTAATGGCTATGATGGAACGCCAAAAACCCCTGAATGGGCTGCAGAAGTTTGTGGCGTGTCAGCTGATGATATTAAGAAATTGGCTCACATGTACGCAACGACTAAACCCGCTGCATTGAAAGCTTCTTGGGCGCCTGGTCGTGCTGCATTTGGTGAACAATATAATCGTATGGCAGCTGCTGTGCAAAGCATGACTGGTAATATTGGTATGTTGGGCGGATGTGCTGAAGGTGTTGGTAAAGCATGGTCTGGTGAAGGTGTTGGTTATCCATATGATAAATATGCAAATGTATGGTTCCAAGCGATTAAATCTGATTGTTGGGCGCATTGTGTATTGAATTATCCTAATGTCAAACGTGAAGAAATTGGTTTATGGGAACGTCCAGACCCAACTGATGGACAAATTCCTAATATTCGTGCGATTTGGTGGCAAGGGTCTGATTGGTTTAACCAATTGACTAATATTAATAAAGAAATTGCTGCTGTTCACAAGTTGGATTTAACGGTTTGTATGGATTCCACAATTACGCCAACAGCGATATGGGCGGATGTGGTGTTACCTATTGCAACCCATTTTGAGCGTCATGATGTGGCTTTACCTTGGTATAAAGGTCACTATTATATTCATCGTCCAAAAGTGATCGAACCGTTAGGCGAAAGCAAGACAGATTTTCAAGTATTTACACGCTTGGCTTATATGTTGGGTTTTGGTCCTATTTACAATCCAAAAGCTTCTCCTGATTATTTTGAATCTAATGAGAATGTGGATGAAGCGTATTTGCGTGATTGGTGGTACAACCGTGTTGTTCCTAATCAATTAATTCCACAAGAACAAGAAATCATTGAATGGGAAGAATTTAAACGTCGTGGCATTTATAAGTTTAAATATGATCATCCACATGTGGCGTTTGAAGAAGAAATTAAGCATGGTAAACCGTTCCCAACAAGTTCTGGACGGATTGAAATTTTCTCTACAGAGTTAGCCAATATCCCTGATTTCACTAAGACGAAGTATGGTTCTTATATTCCACCTATTCCAAAATGGATTGAGCCATGGGAATATCTGGGTGCTAAAGAGAAAGTGAAAGAACATCCATTCCACTTGATTACTCCACATCCACGGTGGCGTACCCATACAATCTTTAATAACGTTCCACAATTACGTGAGGTTTATGAGCAAGAAGTAACTATGAACGCTGATGATGCTGCTAAATTGGGCATTAAAACGGGTGATACGGTTGAAGTTTACAATAATCGCGGTAAGGTCGTTGTACCCGCTTATGTGACTGAACGTTGTAGACCTGGTGTTGTAGTTATTCATGAAGGTGTATGGATGGACTTAGATGAAAATGGCGTTGATCGCGCAGGTAATCCTGACTTTTTAACACTTGATGAACCAAGTCCTGCCGGTGCTTTTGCTTATAATACCATCTTAGTTAATGTTGGAAAGACTGACTTGGTGCATCGTCCCGGTTGGGATAAATTGGCTACAGCACGTAGTCATGTCTTCCGTCGTGACACGTAATATTAGGAGCGTAAAGCATGGAAACTCAACAAAAAGATACTGCAAAAATTAAAGAAGCGATTAAACGCCGCAAGCGGGTTGTCTATCAACCTGTCGTTCCAGATATGCAATTGGGATTTGTGCATCATAACGTCGATTGTATTGGTTGTCGTGCCTGTGAAATGGCGTGTAAAGATAAAAATGGTTTACCGCCAGGTCCTCGTTTTCGCCGTGTACAGTATGTCGAAGGGGGTACTTATCCTGATGTTTATGCTTACAAGGTTAATATGTCTTGTAATCATTGTGCACAGCCTGCTTGTTTGCCAACTTGTCCAACAGGTGCTATTTGGAAGCATAAGGAAAATGGGGTAGTTGATATCGATTCTACTCTATGCATTGGTTGTCGTCGTTGTGAAGCTGCCTGTCCATTTGGTGCACCACAGTTTGATCCAAGCGATGGTCTTGTCAAGAAATGTAATTTGTGTATTGATGAACTGGAAGCTGGACGTAAGCCTTACTGTGTTGCAGCTTGTATGATGCGGGTATTAGATGTGGGTCCTATTGATCAAATTCGTGAAGGTAAATTTGAGTCTAAGGCAATTGGTCCTCATGACACGACTGTTCGTGCAATTAAAAATCTTGCCAATCCAAATTTAACTAATCCTTCTATTGCTTTTGTACCTCATTCTAAAGCGAAGGTTGACATTTAGTATGGTTATTTCTCAGGAGGAACAACAACTCGTTGAGCAATTTCGTCATTTGGTTGCGACGGATTTGCAAGAGTTGATGGTCTTAAATGACCGCGAACCGACTGAAGAAATCCTAATCGGGTTACGCCATGTGGCGTTTCCCGATAATTTGGGGTTGAGGTTGCGCAGTGAACAAGGACAACAAAGCTGTAATTTGATGCGGCAGGGATTGGCTGAATTACCTGAACATACTAATATTGAAACGTTGGATAAATTAGCCGCTGATTTTGCTGCTATTTATTTAAATCACACTTATAGAGCATTTCCTACAGAGTCTACTTGGATACATGAAGAAGGTTTAACACGTCAAGAATCTATGTTTCAAGTGCGTGCTTTCTACGATAAATATGGGTTGAAAGCCAGTGAATGGAATAATCGTACTGAAGATCATTTGGTATTAGAGTTACAATTTTTGATTCACTTATTGGAATTGGATCAAGAACGAGCTACCTTGGTTGAGATTGCAAAATTTTTGGATGAGCATCCACTGCGTTGGTTTGGACGTTTTGCGCAACGAGTTGTTACATTCTGTGATACAACTTTTTACGCGGGTGTTACTTCCTTGACGGCTGTTTATTTGGATGAGTTACGTGACATGTTGGCAGAAATTTTGTCAGAGCCACGACCTTCACCCGAAGCAGTTGAGCAACGTATGAGACCTAAGCATTTTCCAATAGTGGAAGAGTCCGCACAGTATGTACCCGGTGTTGCTGAAAGTTGGTAAGCGATTAATTTTTTAAGATATAGTGTTTTTATTCCACATAATTAGGTAATTTCCTGTTATCAACATAGTTGACAACTCAACAATGATAAATGTTGGTTGTCAGTTGAGTGTATAAATCATGAATCTAAGAGATTGATGTCCCATTCGATAACCGCTTGCATGATTAAGCAACTTAGATTACTATTCAAGCGTGTGGATGAAAATCAAGTTCACATGTCATTGTTGTCAATTGCGTATAAAAAATACCTCGTCAAGATGCTCGAAAACCAAGACATCGCAGTGGGGTATTATGTGTGTTCATAGAGTTTTCTCTATGGATTTTGGTAGTTACACCCTGACTTGATTGAAAAACTAAGTTTGCAATTCGTTAATCATGGTTAGCAGAAATGTGACAGTTTGACTCAAAATACTTAATTTTAACTTAAGGAGAATAATCTAAATGAAGAAAATGATAATGATGGCTGCTGCTGGTATGTTATTGAGTTCCACAATGGCTATTGCCGCTGATGCACCTGCTAAAGCAGCAACCTGCAATGCGTGTCATGGCGCTGATTTTAAAACTTCATTAATGCCTATCTATCCTAAACTCGCTGGGCAAAATAAAGAATACCTTGTCAGTGCAATCACGGCTTATAAAGCGGGTGAACGTACTGGCACCAATGCTGGTATGATGACTCCAATGGTTTCTAGTTTGACTGATGCAGAAATTGAAGAATTAGTGACTTATATTGCTGGTTTACCTGTTCAATAAGTTGTTTAATAATCAGTGTTTTTTAGGTAGGATGCTTATCATCCTACTTAATAAAGTGATTGGTGTTGTCTATAGTCTTTATTTTCACTCAATTCTCTTTTCTCCTTAAATGACCGATTCTCTTCGTACTCATTTTCAACAAGAAATACGTATTCCTGAAGTACACGGTGAACGTTGTGTACATGCTCACATTGAACAAGCCTCATGCCAAGCCTGTGTTGTGTCTTGTCCTAAGCAAGCATGGCATTTGACTGATGAAAGCTTAGGTATTGATGTTAACTCTTGTGATGGCTGTGGTTTGTGTGTACCCGTTTGTCCAGAAGGTGCAATTTTACATCATCATGCCCCTATACCACGACAGTTTAAACAACATATTTTTGCACTTGCAGCCTGTGAAAAAACGCAATTAACGGGAGCAGGTGTCATTCCTTGTATACATGCTTTAAGTTTACGTGATTTATTGCAGTTGTATCGGCAAAATATTCGTGGTTTAATTTTGAGTACTGCTAATTGTAATGAATGCGTTCGTCATCCCAAAGATAGACTGCAAACACTTGTGTCATCATTGAATTTGGCTTTGCAACAACGTAATCAATCTCCCTTATTACTCAAAGAATTATCACCTGATGTGTGGCAGCAACAATACCTTCATACTACTGATACTTTTACTCAAGGGACAATGGATCGGCGCAATTTTCTAAGAAGGGGTTTGCAAACGACAATTGAGCAAAGTTTAAAGGTGGTTGCGCCTGAAACTGAACGTTTTGTTCCAGTTGCATCATTATTACCAAAAACCGATATTGTAGCGAATTTGCCTTATGTACCTCAAATTGATGCGACACGTTGTAATGGTTGTGATGCTTGTTTAAATTTATGTCCTCATCAAGCGTTATTATTTGCGCGCGAAACGCAATTTTACGTGATTGATGCACAACAATGCACAGGTTGTCGTATTTGTGTAGATGTATGTGTTAAGCAAGCAATTGATATTATTCAATGGGTAATGCCAGACGTAGTACATATTCCTTTGCATGAATCACGTTGTCGTCGTTGTGGCGTACCGTTTCACCGTCCATCTGCATATCAAGCAGATAAGACTTTATGTCATATTTGTATGCAAGTAAACCATCATCGCAATTTATTCCAAGTATTAGATTAATAATTTACTATGAATACCCAATTTATTGTTTCTCCTCACGGCTCATTGCAAGGTTATCATCGGGTTGCCGGCGATAAATCTATATCACATCGTGCGATTATGTTGGGCGCGTTGGCGGAAGGTACAACACAGATTAATGGTTTTTTAGAAGGTGAAGATACACTTTGCACATTAGATGCTTTTCGTGCAATGGGTGTTGCGATTGAAAAACCGGCTTATGGAAAAGTAGTGATACAAGGCGTGGGTTTACACGGCTTAATTGCGCCAAAGCAACCGCTTTATTTAGGTAATTCAGGAACGTCTATGCGTTTGTTAGCAGGTTTATTGGCTGGGCAAGCTTTTTCCGTAACAATGACGGGAGATGCTTCACTTTCAAAACGTCCAATGCGCCGTGTGACTGATCCGCTTAAATTAATGGGTGCCCACATAGAAACGAATGCAGCCGGAACACCACCGCTTTATGTGCAAGGTCAAAGTACATTAAAAGGAATTGAGTATGTGATGCCAATTGCCAGTGCGCAAGTTAAATCTTGTTTATTATTAGCCGGATTATATGCCCAAGGTACAACCTGTATTGTGGAACCCGCACCGACGCGAGACCATTCTGAACGTATGTTAATGGGATTTGGTTATCCAATTGAACGTACAGATAATCGTGTTTGCATTGAAAGTGGGCACAAATTACGTGCAATGTCGATTGAAATTCCCACTGATATTTCTTCTGCTGCATTTTTTATGGTGGGTGCAAGTATTGCGACTGGTTCAAATATTACTTTGCAACATGTTGGTATTAATCCAACGCGCACTGGTGTGATTGAAATTTTGCGTTTAATGGGTGCAGATATTCAACTAAATAATATGCGTGAAATGGGCGGGGAGCCTGTTGCTGATATTCAAGTGCGTGCAAGCGAATTACACGGTATTCAAATTCCAGCCGCATTGGTACCCTTGGCAATTGATGAGTTTCCCGTTTTATTTATCGCAGCCGCTTGTGCCAAGGGTGAAACGCGATTAACCGATGCTAAAGAATTACGTGTCAAAGAAAGTGATCGTATTCAAGTGATGGCAGATGGGTTGCAACAAGTTGGAATTCAAGCACAACCTACAGAAGACGGCATTGTGATTCAAGGCGGGCAAATACAAGGCGGAAGTGTCCATAGTCACGGAGATCACCGTATTGCAATGGCATTTACGATAGCAGCATTACGCGCTACTCAACCGATTACGATTAATGATTGTGCGAATGTGGCGACTTCTTTTCCTAATTTCGTGTCTATCGCTCAAGCAGCTGGTATTAAGATGCAAGTCTTAGAAGAAAGTTGTTGATTATTCTTTAAATTAAAAATTAATTAATAAAGGAGATTGTCATGAATAAACCACGTTGTCTAATAGTTGATGATGAAGAAGATGTTTTAATTTTATTGAAAGCAGTAGTTGAAAAAAAGTTTAATTGTCATGCAGTCAATACGTTAGATGAAGCTTACAGTTCATTAGCTACTTATGAATTTCATCTTTGCATCACGGATATGAGATTAACTAATGAAAGTGGTATCGATTTAATCGAACATATTCAGAAAAAATATCCTATCATGCCCGTGGCAATGATGTCTGCCTATGGTGATATTAAAACGGCAGTCAAAGTGATTCAAATGGGCGCAATGGATTTTATAGAAAAACCAATTGATAATAAACAAATTATGAAGTTACTTGACAGTGCATATCAATTATGGGAAAGACGCGGCAAGATATCACAACAATTAATTGGTAATTCTAAACAAATAGTTGAATTACGTAATAAAATTGCCATTTGTGCCAATGATAATCAATATCCTGTCCATATTCATGGAGAAACGGGTACAGGTAAGGAAGTAGTGGCTAAAATGGTTCATCACATGGGTCCACGCGTTGATGAAGCTTTTATTCCAGTGAATTGTGGCGCAATTACACCTGAATTAATGGAAAGTGAATTATTTGGACATGTCAAAGGTAGTTTTTCTGGTGCGTTTGTAGATAGAACTGGATTGTTCATGGCTGCTAATCAAGGAACTATTTTTTTAGATGAAATTGCCGACTTACCTGTCAATATGCAAAGTAAACTACTCCGTGTATTGCAAGAAAATCGGATTCGTCCTGTGGGTGCCGAATTAGAAATTCCAATTAATGTGCGTATTCTTAGTGCAACACATGGTAAATTAAAACAATTAGTGGACGAAGGAAAATTTAGAGAAGATTTGTATTTTCGCATTATTGGTGGTCACGAATTGTACATTCCCCCTTTGCGTGAGCGTTTGGATGACATCGAATTACTGGCAAAGCATTTTTTACATTTAGATGATCCCAATTGCGAGACTCGCGTTTCAGAAAAAGCACTTAATCGATTATGCCAGTATGATTTTCGAGGTAATGTGAGAGAATTACAAACTATTATTATTCGTGCTAAACGTGTTTGCACCAATAACATGATTGAGGCAAAAGACCTACCAATTGCTGTTCCATTAATAGAGCAGGATGATGACGAAATTAACGAAATTGTTAGAGGTGCTATGTCTGAGCAGGAAAATTCCGTTTTAAGTTTAGAACAAATTGTACAAAAAATTCAATCATTAGTTGCAGCAAAGGAAAAAGGACGTTTAATAAATAAGAATCCTCTCAATATAATTCTGGAGCAAATTGAAAGACAAGTGATCATTCAATTTTTGAGGAGTGCTCGTAACAATAAGATGAAAACAGCAAAAAATCTCGGCATTACACTTGGCACACTTCGTTTTCGCATGGAAAAATATCAAATTAAACGAGATGATATTCACTGATTCCTTAATTTAAATAAAATGTTGATATCCTTTGTGATTTAGTAAAAATGGTTGCCCATCTGCATCAATACAACGAATACCTGCTTGATTCTCAATTTTGCCGATGTAAGTATACTGTTCACTGGATAAAATATTCGGTAACAATTCAGTATATTTTGCAGGTATTGTAAAACATAATTCGTAATCATCTCCAGCTGTTAGCGCAAATTGCCATGCTTGTTTTAGTGAAATTTCAGCACGCAGGGCTTGAGAAAGAGGTAGTTTTTCCAATTCTATTACAGCCCCTACACTACTGGATGTAGTGATATGTCCCAAATCAGCGAGTAATCCATCTGAAATATCAATCGCACTATTTGCAATATGTCGCAATGCGTGTCCAACTTCAATCCGCGGAATGGGGCGATTTAGGCGTTGTTCCACGTGTGCTTTAATTGATGGTGATAACGTAATCTGTTGTTGAATAGAAGCTAAACCTAAACCCGCATCGCCTAATGTACCCGTTACAAAAATGTAATCGCCCACTTTAGCTTGATGTCTACACAAAGCGCTTGATTTTGGAATGAAGCCAATTAATTGTATAGTAATTGTTAAAGCCCCACGCGTAGTATCGCCACCAATTAAACTGACATGATATTGTTCAGCCAAAGTTAATAAACCTTGAGTAAATTGCGTTAACCATTGAGAATCCGTTTGTGGACAAGTTAATGCCAAAGTCATCCATGCCGGAGTTGCCCCCATTGCTGCCATATCGCTCAAATTAACCGCTAATGCTTTATAACCAATATCCTCAGCCGAAGTATTCACTGGAAAATGCACACCTGCAACTAAAGTATCCACTGAAATTGCTAACTGCATTCCGTCTGGCACTTGGCACAACGCAGCATCATCCCCTATACCTAAAATAACATCATCTCGTTTAGGAAATTGCGTAGCAAAATAACGTCGAATAAGCTCAAATTCAGAAATAGACATCTGTAGCATCACGTAAAAAGTGGTAAAATAAATTGAGTTGAAATACCATGTGATTCACTAAAATAAACTCATTTTTGTGTAGTTTTGCTATAACAGGAAAAGGCATGTTTGAAATTATTAAAGCGGGCGGTTGGGTAATGTGGCCCATTATACTCTGTTCAATTATCTCAATGGCAATTATTGGCGAACGTTTTTGGAGTTTACAAAGAAAATATGTGATTCCTAAAGGTCTCGTCTCACAAGTGTGGAAATGGGTAAAAGAAGATAAAATTGATAAAATCCGCCTAGACTTTTTGCGTAAAAGCTCACCATTAGGTAGAATTTTAGCTGCCGGCTTACTCAATATGCATCACAACCGTGAAGTGATGAAATCAGGTATTGAAGAAGTAGGCAACCAAGTTGTACACGAACTAGAACGTTATTTAAATACGCTAGGCACCATTGCTGAAATTACCCCTTTACTAGGATTATTAGGCACTGTAACAGGAATTATTAAAATGTTTGCCGTGGTGGGTAGTGGTGGATTAGGTAACCCAGCCTTATTATCCGGCGGATTATCAGAAGCCTTAGTATCCACAGCAGCGGGTTTAACTGTAGCAATTCCCAGCTTCGTATTTTACCGTTATTTTCGTGGTCTCGTCGACGGATTAGTCGTTTCTATGGAACAAGAAGCATTAAAACTCATCGATATTGTTGCCGGAGAACGTGAGGTTAATGAAGTATGAATTTACGTCGTCAACGTCGAGAATCCGGTGGTTTACGTATTAATTTAACCCCATTAATTGACACTATTTTTATACTATTAATTTTTTTTATGATGACGACAACTTTTAATCGTCAATCACAACTACAAATTAATTTGCCTGAAGCTAAAGGCGAGCAAGCCGCTGAAGAACAAAAAACTATTAGGATTGTCATCAGTGCAGATGGTAATTATGCTTTAAACGAAGGAAAAAAATTAATTAATAATCAACTTGATACATTAGAAGCTGCATTAAAGCAACAAGCTGGTGAAACCACTGATCCGCCTTTACTCATTAGTGCCGATGCCAATGCGCCGCATTATGCAGTGATGAAAGCAATGGAAGCCGCACGCAATCTCGGTTTTGTCCGGTTAAATTTTGAAGCCCAACAACCAGAATAATGCAAAATGAAATTTGATATTATTTGGTATTCTAATCATCCAATTAGCTTTGCATTATTGCCGTTATCTTGGTTCTTTTGCGCTGCAACAAGCATTCGTCGACAAGCCTATAAATATGGTTTATTATCAAGTCGACAACTACCAGTGCCCATTATCGTTGTGGGTAATATTACTGTGGGCGGTACCGGTAAAACGCCTTTAGTGATTTGGCTCGCTCAACTGTTAAAACAGCATGGTTATCAACCGGGTATTGTCAGTCGTGGTTATGGTGGCAAAGCCAATAATTGGCCTCAACAAGTACGCATCGATAGCGATCCTAAAATAGTAGGTGATGAAGCGATTCTATTGGCACGCCACAGTGGTTGTCCTGTTGCCGTTGCACCAAAACGTTTACAAGCCATTGAATCCCTAATATTACACTATCATTGTAACGTGATTATCAGTGATGATGGATTACAACACTATGCTTTTAAAAGAGATATTGAAATTAATGTGTCAGATGATATTCGTCGTTATGGTAATCAACATTGTCTGCCAGCCGGTCCTTTGCGTGAACCACTGAGTCGCTTAAATCATGTCGATTTTTTAATTAGTAAAGGTGCGGTATTACGTCATAGAATGGCAACCCAAGAATTTTCTATGCACTATGATTTTAAACCGTTACGCAATCTTAAAGACAGCAATGTGTCGCAATCATTGTCAACATTACGCGGGCATACTGTTCACGCAATAGCGGGTATTGGACATCCCGAACGCTTTTTTACCCGTCTACGTGATCAAGGTTTAAAGGTCAATACGCATTTATTTTCAGATCATTATTTTTATCAAAAATCGGATATTTATTTTTCTGATCAATTACCTGTGTTGATGACAGAAAAAGATGCAGTAAAATGTATGGCTATTGCGGATGAACGACACTGGTTTTTACCGATTAAAGCAAACTTACCCATGCAATTTGGTGAACAACTATTGGCACAACTAAAAAATATTTTACACGAGCAAAAAATTATCTAAATACATTGATATCATAAAATTAATTATTCTCAATAACAGTCGTTTGGTGATATTTTCCGAAATTTTATACTTCATCACCAAATAACTGACCTTTAACCTACTTTGACATTTCTTTCAAAGCGTTATGGTCATCGATTACCGTTGCGCTTCTGGCAACATCTAACCAAATTGGTATAAATACTTTGCAAGAATCATCGATATCACGATAAATCTCTGTTAATATTCACTTTGTATTTTTTGAACAGTTTAGAATAGTATTTTTCTGGATTGAATCTTCTAATTTTACTAATGAATACAATTTATTGATACCTTATTTAGTATAAAATTTAAGTAACTTATTTTAATTATTGATAGGAAGATATATGACATATATTACTATGGGAAATGCATTAGGCTGCACCATCAACTCGCATCGTCGAGGTTGGGATGGCAGTATTTGCAGAAATGCAGAGACTTGGAATTGTTCAGCAAAACAACAGTTTCGTACTGATTACTGTCAGCAAGGTGATCCGCGCTGCTACCATATTCATATTTTTGAAGAAGGCGATCCTTACTGTTTAATTGATGATTTAGGAATAGGTTGGTTATTAGAACCTTATCCCGATGCACTGAACGATCAAATTTTACTTTTTTGGGGAAAACGTTTTCAAGAACCACGTGGTGTAAGCGAAATTGCCTCTCGTCCAAAAGATTACGTATTCGGTGCTTATCGAGTGCGTAATGTTTCCCCACAAAAAATTAATGAATTTAAAACATTATGGAAAATAGAACCTTATCCTGATGGTTGGACGCGCTTTCAACAACCGCATATTCTCACAGTTTACTATAAAAGTATTATTGGCGGCGTTTATTTAAAAGAAGTGAATCGAGTCGCCGTAGAAAATATGTTTGAAAAAGCAGCCGAACAAGCACGCAGTCCTAATCCAAATTGGTACGAAGAATCAGATGCGCAACGTTTTGAATCTTTTCATAAACAACTGCCTGATTGGTTTGAAGCCGCACGAGAATATGCCAGTAAAGTTAAGCATAATATGTTACGCGATTATGGTCAAATACCTTCGCTCCCTATACCTATCCAGTCATCTACAACAACACCAGTGCGTGGTCCTTTTGATGATTTAAAAAACTTGGATGTAAAAAAATCAGTCGTTTCAGTTGCCATACCAACAACACCTAAAGCAATCAAGAGTGATACGCCGGTTTATCCACTGCTTGAGAAAGATCATGTCAAAGATAAAATTAAATTGGTTTATAGCAAAGAAATATTTGACGCCATTATGGCAGTTTCTTTAACTAAAAATATTTTAATTTTAACGGGTAGTCCAGGCGTTGGTAAAAGCACTTTAGCAATGACTTTGATTGATGATCCAGAAAGAAAATTAATTGTACCAGTGGGTTCAACTTGGCGTGGACGTGAAGACCTCTTAGGTTATGTCAATCCAATTAGTAATGAATTTGAACCGACTGATTTAACTAGATTTCTTTGTAAAGCAGAAGCGGCTTGGCGTAAAAATTTACGTCATACTTACTTGGTCATTTTTGAAGAATTTAACTTAAGTCAACCAGAATATTGGTTTGCCGACATCTTAGTTCGTTCCCAATATCCTGATACAGAAGAAAAATTACGCACATTAGAATTAGGTGGTAAAAGTATTCGTGGCGTTCCCAACAATGGTAGCAAAGTTTTTATCACTCCAACAGTACGATTTGTTGCCACAATTAATAATGACCACACTACACTTTCTTTATCCCCAAGAGTATTGGATCGCGCATCGATTATTGAATTAAATTTGGAACCCCGTGCAATTTTAGAACGTGCTCGCCTAGAGATAGAAGAAAAGCAAATCATGGCTGTCGAAGAATTAGATGCCTTATTGAAATATAAAAATGCCACTTTTTCATTGCGCGCAGCCGAATCACTAAAACGTTGTATGGAAAATTTACAGTTACTCGACATGGCAAGCACATGGGACGCATTAGACATCGTATTATTACAACAAGTATTGACTAAAGTGCGACTAATGGTCGGTGATCCTGCCAATGACAGTTTAATGCAAAGTTTAGAAGAATGGAGTGAAAGTTATGGTAAATATTTACGTAAATGCGCCAGTTTACTCAATAGTTGGGCTGAAGCATTAAAAGATGGGCGCGATGTGATTCAAGCATAGTTTTAATGGGTCGAATTGCTAAGTTGATTAAAAGTTAATGGTTGTCTCGATTTAAGCAATTAGGTGCATCAACGTAATGTTATGCACCTATTAAGATGAAAAACTTACCAAACGTCATTTGGATGAATACCGACGTGATATTCATTGGGTGCCCAAATATTTTCCAATCTGCCATCTGGCGCAATTATAAATTCTAATGCTGTCCATGTATCCCCTTCACCTCGTAAAAGATGATTATCATCGTTAGGTGGTATTAGAAACATTTTTTCTTCACAATTCTGTTCCCAATCACAAATCCACGCTGATATTCCAACATTGGAATTAGATAAATTACTGTCTCTACCAGCAAAGTGATGCACAGTAAAACGATACAAACCTGCTCTAATTCTATCTTGATTTTCAGCAGGATAAATATGAATCGATTCCGGTTGTCCATCACTAAATTCTGTAGCGTGTAATCTGGCTATGTTATTTTGGCGATTAGAAAAATAGAGGTGAAAACGATTGTTTGCATCACAATTGTCACAGTTAGGTCCAGTTAAGTGTGCATCTAAATCACGCAATGGTGCTTGCCATTTTAAGTAGATTGAAATATCATGTACTATATTTGTGGGTATGCAACTGTTTGTTTGATTGAAAAATAATGTATCTTCATTAAAATTAAAATTAATTGTACAATCTCCACGTGGCGTATGAATTTTCTCTAACGTCATCGAGTTATATCCTTTTAAAGTCACGAAACTATCATGAAAATCAAAGCCATTTGTAAAAGGACAAAGAATTTCTTCTTCGGTCAAACTGGGTTGCAAACTGACTCTTTTACCTTCAAAATCATCACATACTTTGAAGTGTAAGTCATAGTAAATGGTATCTAACGCCCGTTCTTTATCGAAGGGATTTAATATTTCAACTCGAATATTATTAATTTTAACGATGTCTGCATATACGCCGTGTCCATTAATATTTTCAAAGCCGACTCTAAAGCTATCCGCTTGCGCAAGCGGGTGAAATAATGTGCTTAATAATAAAAATACAACTAAGCATATGCTATATAAATAATGTATATATTTCATGGTAACTTCCTTTGTAAAACATGATATTAGTATTAAATATAGAGAATTTGATGCTAAACTACAAGCCGCTATTAAAAAATAATCTATGATTCAATCAATTTCAATGTCAGAATTTGTCAATTTTTGTCATATACTAACAGATATCAGTGGTCCTATTATTCGCTCTTATTTTCGTACCCATTTAACGGTTGAGGATAAACCTGATAATAGCCCTGTCACTTTAGCCGATCGTGCGGTTGAACGCGCTATTCGTGAAAAAATTGCACAGACTTATCCACAACATGGTATTTACGGTGAAGAAACCGGTAGCAGCAATACAAATGCGGAATATGTGTGGGTTATCGACCCAATTGATGGTACTAAAGCTTTTATTACCGGTAAACCATTATTTGGCACCTTGATTGCGCTGTTATATCAAGGAAAACCAGTGCTAGGCGTATTAGATAACCCCATTTTGCAAGAACGTTGGATAGGTGGAGACAATGTGCCTACAACCTTGAATGATCGAATTGTTCGAGTACGTTCTGGTTTTGCGTTAAATCAAGCCACATTATATGCCACAACGCCAGATATGTTTAAAGGACATGACTACACTTTATTTAAAAAAATACATGATGTAGTCAAATTACCTTTATATGGATGTGATTGTTATGCTTATGGTTTATTAGCCAGTGGTTTTGTTGATTTAGTGGTAGAAGCTTCGTTGTCACCGTACGATTATTGTGCATTAGTGCCTATTATTGAAGGCGCAGGTGGAATAATGACAGATTGGACGGGGCAAGCGTTGGGATTGCACTCTGATGGGAAAGTGATTGCGGCGGTTGACAAACAAATACATTTTCAAGCACTTGAATTGTTAAGATAACTTTTATTACAACGTCACTTCTGCTTGGCATTGCCGACAAATACCATACACATATAAACAGTGATCTGTCATTGTAAAGCCTTTTTGGGCTGCAATGGCACGCTGTCGTTCTTCAATAACATCATCAAAGAATTCTTCAATTTTGCCACATTTGACACATAGCAAGTGATCATGATGTTCACCTGCATTAAGTTCAAAAACAGATAATCCTCCTTCAAAATGATGGCGCGTGATTAAGCCTGCTGATTCAAATTGCGCCAACACCCGATATACAGTTGCTAACCCAACATCTTCTTCCATTTCAACTAAATATTTATAAATTTCTTCCGCGCTTAAGTGATGTTGCTGATTATTTTCTAATAATTGCAATATTCTTAATCGGGGTAATGTGGTTTTCAAACCTGCTTTTCTAAGTTCTTGACTGTTCATATTCTCACAATATTTTTATCATCAAAGACAAATGAAGAAAGATTACTTTTGTGTAGCGATTACATTCATTATTTTTATGGTTGCTTCAATAGCTGCCATATTTTGATCTGAATGAATTCCGCGGGTTGTAATCGCAGTTTTTACACCTTTTTTATTCTTAAATTGCCATGAAACTGCAGCTTGTACTAAGGCATCTGTATGACCGCCGGGCGGAATAGTAACAACATAATCAATAAGTTGAGGAATAGGTAATTTAAATTCATCTAACATCTTATTCAATGCTCGCATAAAGGCATCATAACCACCACTACCATGGGCGTAAGCTTCTTTTACATCATCATAATACGCGCATTTAATTGCAGCAATCGATTTTAAGTTATGAGTGGAATTGATAGAACAATGTAACAGTTGGAAAGGTAATATTTGTGGTGTCTCAAAAATATCACTGATTAGAAAAGGTAAGTCTTCAGTGGTAATGACTTCTTTCTTATCGCCTAATTCGATAATTTTTTGTAATAAAATCAGCTTCTTCTCTTCAGTCAACTCAATACTTAATTCTTTCAAACCCATTTCTAAATTGGCTTTACCCGATAATTTGCCCAAAGCATACCGTTTTTTTCGATTAAAACGCTCTGGTATTAATTGATTACCGTACAAATTACCTTTTTTATCACCATCTGCATGAATTCCAGCGGTTTGAGTAAACACATTTTTACCGTAAATTGGCTTATTATTTGCCATACGTTGCCCAGAAAACATTTCTACCTGTTGCGAAACACGATATAACTTCTTTTCGTCAACTTGTACCTTGACGTATAAAAAATCTTTAAGATTAACAATAATTTCATCTAAAGGTGCATTTCCCGCGCGTTCGCCCATGCCATTAACTGTTGCATGTACGCCACTTACACCTGCTTTGACAGCCGCCATGGTATTGGCAGTGGCTAAACCGTAATCATTATGTGCATGAAAATCAAAGTGCACATCAGGATAACGAGTCACAATCGTCGTCAAATAGTCATAAGTTTCAAATGGATTAAAAATTCCTAACGTATCGGGCAACATAATCCGTTTTACTGGTAATTCCAACAATGCGTCAATCAGAAGGTAAACATAATCAGGCGATGTTTTGATGCCATTGGAAAAATCTTCAAGATATACATTTATTTCAATATCTTGTTCAGTCGCATAATTAACAGTTTTAATAATATCTTGCGTATGTTGTTCAGGTGTTTTTTTGAGTTGTTCAACGCAATGTTTATATGAACCTTTAGTAAGAAGGTTAATGCGTTTAATACCTACTTCTTTTGCCCATATAATTGAACGATTATTATCGACAAAACCCAAAATTTCTAATCTATCCACTAACTTTTCAGTTTGTGCCCATGCAACAATTTCCATCACCGCTATTTTTTCACCTTCGGACACACGTGCTGAGGTGATTTCTAGACGATCGACATTAACTTCCGTGAGCAACATTTGAGAAATAGCGAGCTTTTCTTCTAAACTATAAGAGACATGCTGCATTTGCTCGCCGTCTCTTAAAGTCGTATCCATGATTTCGATAAAATCTTTGGGAGTGGTTTTCATCAAACAACCTCAATATACAGGGGAAAATAGTGAATTGAGAGATAATGTAATATCAGATTTTATTAATGTTGAATCAAATCGATTTAACGTTTCATCGAATCAAAAAATTCTGCGTTGGTTTTGGTGGCTTTTAATCGGTCTAATAAAAATTCCATGGCAGTGATTTCTTCCATAGGATGTAATAACTTACGTAAAATCCAAACTTTTTGCAATTCTTCTTGAGAAACCAGTAATTCTTCGCGGCGAGTACCTGAACGATTGATGTTGATGGCGGGATAAATACGTTTTTCAGCAATTTTACGATCTAGATGGATTTCATTATTACCCGTGCCTTTAAATTCTTCATAAATCACGTCATCCATGCGGGAACCCGTGTCAATCAATGAGGTTGCGATAATGGTTAAACTGCCGCCTTCTTCAATATTACGTGCTGCCCCAAAAAATCGTTTAGGTCGTTGTAATGCATTGGCGTCTACCCCACCAGTTAATACCTTGCCAGAAGAAGGAACAACGGTATTATAAGCACGGGCTAAACGGGTAATTGAATCTAATAAAATGACGACATCACATTTATGTTCAACTAAACGTTTTGCTTTTTCAATAACCATTTCAGCAACTTGTACGTGACGAGTCGCAGGTTCATCAAAGGTACTTGAAATCACTTCGCCATGTACTGAACGCATCATTTCAGTGACTTCTTCAGGTCTTTCATCAATAAGCAAAACAATGAGGTGACATTCAGGATGATTTGCGGCGATCGATTGGGCAATATTTTGTAACATCATGGTTTTACCCGATTTGGGCGGGGAGACGATAAGACCACGTTGTCCTTTACCAATGGGAGAAATTAAGTCGATAATACGCGGCGTTAAATCTTCAGTACTGCCATTACCCAATTCTAATTCAAAACGACTATTGGCAAATAACGGGGTTAAGTTTTCAAATAATACTTTATTTTTAGCCTGTTCTGGTGCTTCAAAGTTAATTTCGCTGACTTTGAGTAAGGCAAAATAACGTTCTCCTTCTTTAGGTGGGCGAATTTTGCCTGATACGGTATCACCTGTGCGTAAATTAAAACGGCGAATTTGACTAGGTGATACATAAATATCATCAGGTCCAGCGAGATAAGAACTGTCAGCAGAACGCAGAAAACCAAATCCGTCTTGTAAAATTTCTAAGACCCCATCACCAAAAATATCTTCTCCCTTTTTAGCATGGGCTTTAAGTAGAGCAAAAATAATATCTTGTTTACGTGCACGTGCAATATCTTCAAGCCCTAGTTTTTGCGCTAATTGCATTAGATCTGCAGCCGGTTGTTTTTTTAGTTCAGTTAAATTCATGGTATTGTACTTAGTGATAAGGTTGAAAATAATATTACATTGATTGAGCTTAAGTCTAGGAAGTGTATGCGGAGATTTCTGTGATTTGGACGAATCATGGGCGTGAATAATCTATTGAATAACAACCATGTGAGTCCTACTATTTCTGAGTTAATTTGGATAGTTACAACTACTGGCTATGAGTAGCATTTGCATTTTTTATCGTATTTATCACTTAAAATAGATAATTGTGTTAAACCAGCACCGCCATCGTGAAGAGCTTAGGTATGCAACGAAATGAAAAGCAATATTCAGGCGCACTCACCTTGATGGTCGGTAAATTTTTCTAGCGTCAGCGCACTTTGAGAAGAACTTTAAAGTGACTTTAGCTGTATTATATATGTGCAGATAATCAAAGGAAATAATGCTAATAAACATTATCAAGGGTCATCAGCGACGAGACAGTAACCTAGCGTTGTGGGCTACTACATCAATAAGCACACGTAGCATAGCACGCTACAATAATCATGTCTATCTATTTGTAGAATCGGATAATGGGTCATCATCAACCCGCTTCAATTAAGCATGTAATGAAGATTCAATGAAAGCAACGAGTTGGGATTTAGTGACCACACCCACTTTATTAGCTTCCAATTCACCTTCTTTAAATAAAATCAAAGTAGGAATACCGCGTACTTGATATTTTCCGGCAGAATCTTTATTTTGGTCTACATCAAGTTTGACAACCTTTAGTTTACCTGAATATTCAGTCGCAACTTCATCTAAAATAGGTGCAATTGTTCTGCAAGGAACACACCATTCTGCCCAAAAATCAACTAATACTGGCATATCAGCATTGAGTACTTCTTTAGCAAAAGTATCATCAGTAACATGGACAATATGTTCGCTCATTGTGATAAATCTCCAATAGGTGAAATAACAACTTTGCTAATATTAAGCGTATGAAATTAAATTTGTCGAAAGAGCTCGTCTCAAAACGATCCGCCTCAGCATTATAAAATAGGTACAAAGCAATAATCTACACTAAACTAATGACTTCTATATAACAAATTGATTAATCAAGTATTATAAATTATTATATCTACCTCAACACAATTTTAAAATAAAAACTGATTGATTTTATCATTTTAACATGCAACTGCGACTTAACAAACTACTGATTTCAACTATTTTAGCAAGTTAACACACTGCGCTTGTTTATACATTAGAAGTTAATAGCAACATAGTGATAATGAGGGATATGATACTGTAAAAATAGTGTATTGAGAGTACAATTAAGCCACTTTTTGATAAACTGTATGGAGTGAAAAATGACAGAGAAAGTTGCTTTAATTACGGGGGCTAATCGAGGTTTGGGGTTAGAAACCTGCAAACAACTTGCTAAATTGGGCATTCAAGTTATTTTGACCAGTCGTGATTCAGATAAGGGAGAACAAGCTAAACAAACACTTTCCAAACAAGATATTGAAGTTTCATTTTATCCATTAGATGTTACGAATGAAACAAGCATTACGCAAATAAAAGACTTTGTGACTCAGCAATATGGACGTTTAGATATTTTAGTGAATAATGCAGGCGTTTTTCCAGATCGTGTCGATCAAGCATTAGAAAGTTCAGTAGATCATTTGCGTGCTGGAATGGAAACTAATTTATACGCACCATTTCGTTTATGTCAAGCTTTCGTGCCCATGATGTTACAACAAAACTACGGCAGAATTGTCAACTTATCCAGTGGCATGGGACAATTAACTGGCATGAATGGTGGTTGTCCAGCATACCGTACTTCAAAAACTGCATTAAATGCGCTGACGTGTTTGTTGGCAGATGAATTAAAAGAAACCAATGTATTAATTAATTCACTATGTCCCGGTTGGGTTAAAACGGATATGGGCGGACCAAATGCAACCCGAAATGTTCAAGATGGTGCAGATACCATCGTGTGGTTAGCAACCTTACCTGACAAGGGACCCACGGGTGGTTTTTTTAGGGATCGCAAACCTATTCCTTGGTAATCGATTATAATCAACAGGAGAATTGAATGAAATTATTTAGAAAAATCACTGTATTAAGCGCGACTTTATTACTGGCAATTCCCAGCTTTTCTAGTTTAGCCGCAGAAAATCCAGCTGCTCAACAAGCCTATCAACAAGCTGCTAAATTATACCAAGATGCTGCAGAACAAGGCGATTCCAAAGCACAGTACATGTTAGCAACGTTATACCGTACGGGGCAAGGTGTTGATCAAAATTTAGCTGAAGCCGCAAAATGGTACGCAAAAGCCGCTGAACAAAATTATGCTGATGCCGCAGTTAAAATCGCTTGGATGTATTATCAAGGCGAAGGCGTTGAACAAGATTTTGCCAAAGCCGCTAATTGGTATCGTAAAGTATCTGCAGAACAAGGTGCAGCTGAAATTGAATATAATCTTGGACTTATGTATTATCAGGGTTCAGGGGTCACTCAAGATTTTATAGCTGCTGCTGAATGGTTTGGTAGAGCCGCAGATCGTGGTTTTGCTGATGCGCAATATAATCTAGGACTGATGCATTACAAAGGTCAAGGCGTTGCCCATGATTATGCTGCCGCTGTTTTTTGGTATCAAAAAGCTGCTGCCCAAGGCAAAGTTGAAGCATTAAATAATTTAGGTAATTGTTATTATTATGGACAAGGTATAACCAAAGATGTGAGCCAATCAGTTGTTTTATATAAAAAAGCCGCTGAACAAGGTTTAAGTGATGCACAATATAATGTCGGTTTGTTGTATGCTAAAGGTGAAGGTATTGCCCAAGATATTAATACAGCAGTCAGTTGGTATCAAAAAGCTGCAAAACAAGGACATAATAACGCGCAATATAATCTTGCTTTACTTTATTACAAAGGTGAAGGCATGAGTCAAGATTTAAATCAAGCTGCACATTGGTATGGTTTAGCGGCGGATTCTGGTCATATAAATGCGCAATATAATTTGGCTTTAATGTACTATAAAGGCGAAGGTATAGCAAAAAATTTAGTTAAAGCCTTTGAATTATATACTGAAGCTGCAACTCACCAACATGGTAATGCGCAATATAACCTAGGTTGGTTGTATTATAAAGGAGAAGGAACTAAACAAGATTTTGCCAAAGCACAAGCATGGTTTAGCAAAGCGGCTAAAAATAACATTGCCGATGCACAATATATGATTGGCAAAATGTATGATGAAGGTACAGCAACTGATTGATTATAAAATAATTTATAGCGATGACAGTCTGACATGATTCATTCTTAGGTTATCTCGGTGTTTTCATACGGCGCAATACGCTAATGCTATTGCGCCCTATATCTCTTCCTTAATTAGTTATAATAATAATATTATTATACGTGATTAAATTGAAAATTGCTGAGTTGAAATGTAACAGTTGATAACTTGTAATTAATGACTGATAATGACAAATAGACAATTAATTGCAACAAGTTCATTTTATATATTATGTTATTGATGATAGACAATTATGATTCTTTTACCTATAATCTTGTACAATATTTTGGTGAATTAGGTGTTGAGGTAAAAGTTTTTCGCAATGATCAAATTACGCTAGACGAAATCGCGGCTTACGCGCCTCAACAAATTGTAATTTCACCGGGTCCTTGTACACCCAATGAGGCGGGTATTTCCATTAAAACCATTCAAACTTTTGCGGGTAAAATTCCTATTTTAGGCGTTTGTTTGGGGCATCAAAGTATTGGACAGGCATTTGGAGGTCGTGTTGTGCGGGCACGTGAAGTCATGCATGGCAAAGTTTCTCTTATTCAACATAATAATCAAGGCGTTTTTGCTCATCTCGCTAACCCACTGACTGCCACACGTTACCATTCTCTTATTATCGATAGAGCAACTGTACCCGAGTGCTTAGAAATTACTGCTTGGACGCAACATACAGAAGGTGGTTTTGATGAAATTATGGGCATACGACATAAAATATTTCCTGTTGAAGGGGTGCAATTTCATCCAGAATCAATTTTGACCAAACAAGGACATGATTTACTTAATAATTTTCTGAAAATGTCGATATAGAAATAATCGAAATTATTCTTTGACATGTAATATAAAAAAACAACACGCCTAATCACTTAGTGTTTACATTTTTAAATCAAATAGTGCTAAAAATCTATGGCAGTTTCACCCCAAGATAAAAAGATTATTCTCACGGGATTAGCGCGCAAGCTAGTTGCCGATGATTTGTTGAAAGAAGAGCAAGCAGAAAAGGCATTTGACGAATCGTTACGTAGTCGCACTCCTTTTGTGACTTATTTAGTAACTAAACAGATAGTGACAAGTCGTGATATTGCCATTGCAGCTTCCCAAGAGTTCGGTGTGCCATTAGTTGATATTGAAACAGTAGAACTCAATTCTGACATTATTAAGCTCGTTGATCAAAAATTAATCGAAAAAAATCAAGTATTACCTATATTTAAACGCGGTAATCGTCTCTATCTTGCTGTTTCTGATCCCACAAATCCAGTAGCAATTGATGATATTCGATTCCACACTAAAATGCATGTGGAAGCGGTGTTGGCAGAATATGACAAATTAGCTAAAGTCATAGAACGTGCAGTTGAAGTCTTCGATGACACCATGCAAGACCTTGCGGGTGAAGGATTTGATAATTTAGACCTTGCAGAAGAAGAGTCAGACAAAAAAGAGGATGACGAAGATAAAAATAAGGCAAATGAAGCACCTATCGTCAAATTTGTCAATAAAATGTTGTTAGATGCCATTAAATTAGGTGCATCAGATTTACATTTTGAACCTTATGAAAAATTTTATCGCGTGCGTTTTCGTGTGGATGGTATGTTAAAAGTGATGGCAAATCCACCGGTTGGCTTAAATCGAAAAATTGCCGCACGGATTAAAGTGATGTCACGTTTGGACGTATCTGAAAGACGAGTGCCCCAAGATGGTCGGATTAAACTCAAACTTTCTGCTAATAAAGCGATGGATTTTCGCGTAAGTACCATGCCCACTTTGTGGGGCGAAAAAGTGGTTATGCGGATTTTAGATTCATCAGCCGCCAAATTGAACATTGATATGCTAGGCTATGAAGAAGAGCAGAAACGTTTATACATAGAAGCGTTGGCAAATCCTTATGGTATGGTGTTGGTAACAGGTCCTACAGGTAGTGGCAAAACAGTTTCATTGTATACAGGTATTAATATTCTTAATAAAGAAGATGTTAATATTTCTACTGCTGAAGACCCGGTAGAAATTAACTTGCCCGGTGTTAACCAAGTCCAAGTTGATGAAAAAACGGGAATGACTTTTGCCAAAGCGTTGAAAGCTTTTCTACGTCAAGACCCTGACATCATTTTGGTGGGAGAAATTCGAGATTTAGAAACAGGTGGTATTGCGATTAAAGCAGCAACGACTGGACATATGGTAATGTCGACCTTGCATACCAATGACGCACCGCAAACTTTAACACGTATGATTGATATGGGTATTGCGCCTTTCGCTATTGCAACGGCAGTGAATTTAATTATGGCACAACGGTTGTGTCGACGTTTATGTAGTTGTAAAGTCGAAGTTAATTTACCCAAAGAGATATTATTAGATGCCGGATACACCCAAGAAGAATTGGATATGGGTTTTAAGCTGTATGGTCCTAGGAAAGATGGTTGTGAAAAATGTGGTGGGCTTGGCTATAAAGGGCGCGTGGGGATTTATCAGGTGATGCCCTTATCTGAAGAAATGCGTCGCCTTATTATGTCAGGTGCTAACGCAATTGCATTGGCAGACCGTGCCAAAGTTGAAGGTATCCCAGATTTACGTAAGTCGGGCTTAAAAAAAGCTAAAGATGGTTTTACTTCGTTAGATGAAGTAGATCGCGTTGTAAATAAAGATTGATTTCTAAATAAACAGTGACCGAAAAGGATTAACAAAATGGCTGCGGCAAAAAATGAAGAAGCCATCTATGTTTATGAAGGCAAAAATACTAAAACGAAGCAAGTTGAAAAAGGAGAACTGACTGGTACCAGTGAGGCAATGGTAAAAGCGGCATTGCGTCGTCGTGGCATCATTGCTAACAAAGTCAAGAAGAAATCAAAACCATTTTTTGGCGGTGGTGGTAAAACGATTACTGCAGGAGATATTGCTATCTTCGCCCGCCAATTAACGACCATGATGGAAGCCGGTGTGCCTTTACTGCAATCGTTTGAAATTGTAGGTGAAGGACAAGAAAATCCCCGAATGCAAAAGCTCATTTTAGAAATTAAAGCCCATGTTGAATCCGGTGGAACATTAGCTGAAGCATTTCGGCAACATCCAGACCAGTTTGATGCTTTATTTTGCAATTTGGTCGAAGCCGGTGAGCAAGCGGGTATTTTAGAATCTTTGCTCAACAAAGTAGCGATTTATAAAGAGAAAAGTGAAGGAATTAAAAAGAAAATTAAAGGCGCATTGACTTATCCTATTGCAATTTTAGTGGTTGCCATGGTGGTCAGTGCAATTTTGCTGATTTTCGTGGTACCCGTATTTGCTGACATGTTTAAGGATTTTGGAGGTGAATTACCCGGCATGACTGCTTTTGTGGTAAAAATTTCCGATTTTATGGTAGCAAATTGGTTATATGTGTTTGGAAGTATTGCAGCATTTGTGACAGTTTTCAAACAGTTAAACAAACGATCTAAGAAATTTAACGAAACGATGCAACGCGTTTCTTTAAAATACCCAGTTTTTGGGCAATTGATTTATTTAGGTGCTGTTGCGCGTTTTGCCCGTACTTTATCAACGATGTTCGCAGCAGGTACGCCGTTAGTTGAATCGTTGGATTCTGTGGCGGGTGCAACCGGTAATATTGTGTTTTTTGAAGCCGTTAAAGGGATGCAAGAAGAAATTGCAACGGGTACGACATTGACTCAAAGTATGCGAAATTGCAAAGATTTGTGGCCCAATATGGCAATTCAAATGGTGCAAATTGGTGAAGAATCCGGTGCTTTAGATAAAATGTTAGGAAAAGTGGCTGATTTTTATGAAGAAGAAGTTGATGCTATTGTAGAAAAAGTCAGTGCAATGATGGAACCGATGATTATGGCGTTCTTAGGCGTTGTCATTGGTGGATTGGTTTTGGCAATGTATATGCCAATTTTCAAAATGGGTTCTGTGGTTTAAAAATACGAGATAACATCCATTTAAACGATGTTATCTCTTACGATCAAGCCGCTTGCACCGGAATAGCGTGACGAGTATGTGTAACGCGATTCGTCTCATCTAAGTAAACGAGCATCGGTTTGTATAATGCGATTTCTTGTTGAGTCAAGTTTACATAAGCACAAATGATGATGCGATGCTCCGGAGCTGCCTTGTGAGCCGCTGCACCATTAATCGAAATAATGCCGGAACCTTCTTCGGCGCGAATAGCATAGGTTGTGAACCGTTCACCATTGTTCACATTATAAATTTGCACTTGCTCATACTCGTATATTCCTGCCAAATCAAGCAATTTTCCGTCAATTGCGCATGAACCTTCATAATTTAGTTCAGCATGAGTGACACAAGCACGGTGCAATTTGGCTTTCAGTAAAGTGCAATGCATACATGAAATCCTCAGCAGTGAATGATTCTTTGACTATCGTTGCTCATTATGATGCAACGCAACATAAATAACCATCATATTATTTTAACTGTTAGCGTGCAAGTAGTATATGATAATATTTAGTATATTTAAGCAGTTTGCCCATATTTTATGATGATGTCAAACTTAACCAAACTGATTATTATAACCCGTGAAATTATAAATTCAACATAATGCAAGACTATCAACGTAATTTTTTGGAATTTGCCCGCACATATCAAGCACTTCGCTTTGGAAATTTTACTTTAAAATCAGGTAGACAAAGTCCTTATTTTTTTAATGCCGGCTTATTTAACACTGGTAAAGCATTGGCGGAATTGGGGCGTTATTATGCGCAAGCCATTCAAGCTTCTCATATTGAGTTTGATACTTTATTTGGACCGGCTTATAAGGGAATACCACTGGTATCAACTACGGCAATTGCTTTAGCTGATCAGCAGCAACGCGATCTACCTTACTGCTTTAATCGCAAAGAAATAAAAGATCACGGTGAAGGTGGACAAATTGTGGGGGCTGCACTCGCTGGAAAGGTTCTGTTAATTGATGATGTTATCAGTGCGGGCACGGCAATACGGGAATCTATCGCTTTGATAGAACAACAACAGGCGAAATTGGTTGGGGTTGTGATTGCTTTAAATCGACAAGAGCGTGGACAATCTCGTTTATCTGCTATTGAAGAAATTGAGCAAAATTATGGAATTAAAGTTATTAGTATTGTTAATTTAACCGATTTAATCACTTATTTGCAAGAACAGCCTGAAAATGCAGAAATCTTACCTGCCATTCAACAATATCGGGCACAATATGGCGTTTAAAAGTTATTTAAAAAACACTTTTTATCAAGTTAATCAACCACCTACAACAGGTATTTTACTCACCAATTTAGGGACACCTGATGCGCCAACAGCTGAGGCATTGCGCAATTATTTAGGTGAATTTTTAGCAGACCCCCGAATTACTGAGTTACCACGTTGGTTATGGTGGTTTATATTGCACGGCGTTATTTTGCGAGTGCGTCCGCGTCGTTCGGCTAAAAATTATGCTAAGGTGTGGACAGAAAACGGTTCGCCTTTGTTACATATTACCCATTTACAAGCACTGGCATTGCAGCAAGCAGTTAATCAACAATTTTCTCAGCCAGTGACTGTTGCGGTGGGTATGCGTTATGGTTATCCTTCAATTGCAGAGGGTTTAATCCAATTACAACAAGCCAATGCGCAACGTATTTTAATTTTGCCATTATATGCACAATATTCTTCGGCAACGACAGGTTCCACCTTTGATGCGGTTGCTCAAACTTTGCAAAAATGGCGTTGGATTCCAGAATTACACTTTGTGACTCATTATTATGCACAAGAGGCGTATATTCAAGCATTAGCAGCGCAAATTCAAGCATATTGGGCAACACATGGGCTGCCAGATAAATTGTTGTTTTCTTTTCATGGTACACCAAAACGGTTTATTGATGCCGGCGATCCTTACTATTGGCATTGTCAGCAAACGGCTAATTTGGTTGCTACAAAGTTACAATTAACCAATGAACAGTGGCAATTAGTTTTTCAATCGCGCTTTGGTAAAGAAGAATGGTTAAAACCGTATACTGATCAAACGCTTACTGAATTAGCGCATTCAAATATTAAGCGCGTTGATGTCATTTGTCCGGGATTTGCGGCAGATTGTTTGGAAACATTAGAAGAAATTGATCAAGAAAATCGTGCGCTATTTTTAGCTGCAGGTGGTTCTGAATTTCATTATATTCCTGCGCTAAATGATAATAGTTTGCATATCAATATATTATTATCATTAGTAATGCAACACTTGTAAAGTTTTCTCTGCCAAGCGTTTAAAGATATTGGCTATTTTTCTAGCATTTCAAAGACACCTGTCCATTCTTTTGGCGGCGGTTCTACAATAAAATGCGCACAACGGGCTAATAAAATCTGGATGGGTTTGTCACCGGGTATGCTGTTGTGTAGTTCTTTCAATAATTGGTGGGCTTGTTGCCACTGTTGTGCTTGGTAAAGTTCCGTTGCTTTATGGTATAAATCCAGATGCGCTATAAAGTGATGCTCCGTATTATCTCTTTCTGTCAGTAACTCATAAATTGCCACACCTTGGGCTTTACCCTTGACCGCTACAACGTCTAACCAA
The DNA here is from genome assembly GCA_020721045.1 of Thiomargarita sp. GTDB lineage: Bacteria > Pseudomonadota > Gammaproteobacteria > Beggiatoales > Beggiatoaceae > DYNN01. Next base: position 30,609 of record DYNN01000029.1, read on the forward strand.
CGACATATCATCTCTGTTTTCACTTGTGCGTAAGTCGATTCTGAAATAAGAATGTGTGTGTCGTAGTATTTATTTAAACCTTCTAGGCGAGAACTTAAATTAACGGCGTCACCTAGTGCTGTGTAGTTAAATCGTTGTGATGAACCAATATTACCAACTACAACAGTACCGGTATTTAAACCAATTCTGGTATTAAAAGGTGGTTTATTTTGATAGGCAAAGCGTTGCGAGATGATAACTGTTGCGCGATGTATTTGTAAGCTGGCTTGGCAAGCAAGTAAGGCGTGATTTTTAACGGTACAGGGTGCATTCCAAAATGCCATAATCGAATCGCCAATATATTTATCTACTGTACCTTGATATTTGGTAACTAAATCGCTTAATTCAGCAAAGTAAATACCTAGATTTTCAACTAAAATTTCAGGTGGTAATGATTCGGCAACATGAGTAAAATTAGCAATATCAGAAAATAAAATACTTAATTCACGCTTTTCACCACCCAATTCAGCTTCCTTGCCTTGTCTCACCAATTCGCTAACGACTTCTTGTGGGATATATTTTTGAAAACTGAGCAGTACTTTTTTCATTCCATTAAAAGATTCTGTCATGGTATTAACTTCACGCAGCGGTGAATTGATATGGGTGAAGCAATCAATTTTCAATTTTCTTACGTCATCCATCTGCTGCGATAGCAATGCCAATGGATTGCTGATAAATCGAGACAGTAGTATGCCAAAGAAAATGATGAAACTGAAGAGGATGCTGATCGTCCAAAATAGAAAACGATTGTATTGATGGACTTTCTCTAAAATATCATCTTCAGGTAACACAATTGCCACTTTCCAATCAAAATCAATAGGACTTTGGGCGATTAAATTATTTTTTACCGTAAAAGGCATAAATGTTGCGACATAGTTCCTGTTTTGATATAAAAAATTGAAGAAAATGGATTCTTTCTGTTGTTGAGGATCGCTTTGTTGTATCTTTTGCTGGTAACTGTCAAAAGCAGTTTTAAACAGTAAATTATCGGTTTCTTGAATAGAACGATTATAATATTTTATACCGTCTTGATTAGTTACCTTTTTTAACAGTTGTGCGAGTCCTGCCGGCTGATCTTCGCGGATGGGTAAGGCAACAATTTTATCGTGTTGATCTAAAATAAATGCTTGACCATGTTTAACAATTTTTAATTCTGCTAAAAAATGTGACAAACTAATAATGCTCATATCGATAC
>DYNN01000194.1 GCA_020721045.1 Thiomargarita sp.
TCCTCAGGCGTAATTCTTGACTCGTTTGAGAGGGTTTAAATTGAGAATTGCTGCAATGGAGCGCAGTGGAATTGCCATCAGGTGTAGCGATTTGTTAGACATTTTTCATTCCCACAATTTATCCTTCAAATTTAAATATCCACGATTGCTAATGAATTTCATTATACTCTCATTATCGGATGCAGGAAATTCAACTATAATTTCGTCTGTAATATTTCTAAGAGCTTTTTTGCCTACAATATCTGCATATTTCCCTCGCATGGCTTTTTCATACCATGCAATCAAATCTGATTCTGTTACTATACTTTGTATTTTTGATTTCCAGCCAATTTGATTGAGAATAGAAACTATTACATTTCGCTCTGCTTCTTTGCACACAATGACTATGCGATCTGAAGAGACTGATGATACAATATTTTCTGCCAGTTCTTCAGTCAGCGAGAGATGCTTAATTTGAATAGCAAGCCCAAAATTCGCCCACATATCTAGCCCTCTATCAGACGCATTTGTGACTCCTACTCTGTTGATACGTGCTTTCATTTTAAATATTGGGTCTTTCGCAGACAGAAGCATGACTTTTTTAGCAAAATCCTCAAACTCTACTAAAATGTTGACTTTCGATTTATCCATACTGACTTCAACAGAAACATCAAGAGCCTCAACCAAAGCAGAGAATAAAGAATAGACAACTATTTCGTATATTTTATCGATACTTCTTCTAAGTCCAGGTTCGTGCCAAAATAGACCAAGAAACTCTGCGACATCAAAATTATCTATGCTGTGGCTTACGCAATAATCAATACCTGTTGACATTTGTGAATAGCGTTGTGCAAATTTCCTATAAATGTACGCTTCGACAATACCGTTTTTTCTTTTATTTTCCACGCCCAGCAAATGAAGAACATTAGGTGGCGTGGCATTGTCGTTAAAGACATCATCTTGATAACGTGCAGATGAAGTGCTGGTTCTGCCTAGAAAATCTAAGCAAACAATATCCCTCCACTTCCGTGATTGCGTTCTATAGGTCGAAAGGTCTGATAAGTCGATATCTTTATTGGTTCTATCTCGGTAAAGTATTTCCGCAATTTGAATTGGCTTGTAAAGGTGTACTCTTGCCTTATCAATCACTTTATCTAAAGATTGTTTCGCTTCTTCAATTTTCACTAGCAACCTCCATTTCCTCAAGCATGTTAAACAAAGTTGGTTGCACAATTGGAACTTTTATAGGTTGCCTTCCTTCCAGAGTATTGATCATTTCATGAGCTATAGATTTTATTACAGGGACTGTGACTGAATTTCCTGCAACCTTTCTCACCTGCGAATAAGGAATGTTTATAATAAAATTATCAGGGAATCCTTGTAATCGAAGCATTTCTCTTCCTGTTAGTCTTCTCACTCCATTAACAACAAGATAGTTGTAACTCCCACCAGCTCTTAACGCACACGAGTACGGTAGTGCGGAAATGTTCCCACCAATATTTTCGTGCCATATAGAAGGATATGGAGGGTTTCCTTTTACGGCTTGAAGTCTTTTTTGCTTTAAACTTTCAGAAATAAAATAATTTGATGGGACATCAATTTCTTTTTCAAGAAATTCTGAAAGTGGTCTATAAAATCCTAGTGGTTTTGGGAAATCAAAATGAATTTTATCTTTGAATCCTACAATGTAAATTCTTTCCCTTTTTTGAGGTACACCGAAGTCAAGAGCGTTCAAAACCTTGTGGTAAACGGTATACCCTAGCTCATTGAGTTTTTCTAAAATTATTTTAAATGTTCTTCCTGAATCATGTGTTGTTAAACGTTTTACATTTTCAAGTAAAAAGGCTGTCGGTTTTTTGACTTTCAAAATTGACTCAATATTAAAGAACAACGTTCCTCTGGTATCAGAAAAACCTAGCCCTTTGCCTGCTATGCTAAATGGTTGGCATGGAAAACCAGCAAGTAAAATGTCATGGTCAGGAATATCTTCAGGTTTAATTAGATTTATGTCTCCGAAGGGTTTTTCTTTAAAATTTGCTTCGTACATAGACTGTGCGTATTTATCCCATTCAGATGAAAAAACATTCTCGCAATCATAACATTGAAATCCTAAGCGAATTCCACCAATACCGGCAAAAAGGTCTATAGTTTTATATTTATTTGTCATGTTTCGTTCGTTTTCCTTTTCTGCCTAATGGCGATGGAGCCCGCGTAGGTCCGATCAGTGTAGCGTAATCGGACTATTTAAGCCAGTTTTGTAACGTCGGAATGACATTTCGGGAATCTCATTGAGAGCTTTGCAAAAGCCACTAAAGTATTTGCTTAGAAGGCAATAGATTCATTT
>DYNN01000195.1 GCA_020721045.1 Thiomargarita sp.
CAAATTCGAATCGTTTACCACAATACTACATCGCTGTCAATGCGTAACTCCTATAAATGTCGGTGATGGCAAAAAATATTCATATCTACATAGTTCGCTTCTAAGCATTTTGTCCAGTTAAATGCGTCTCCGCGATAACCTAAGATATTATTATCGTCATCTAAAATAACAATACCACTATAGGCACACTTCACTTTTGAATACATCAACGCAATTAGCATGTATTCTAAAAAGAATTGAGTCCATTCATTATCTGAATCAAGGTAAAATATAATGTCTCCTTTCGCATTTTCTAGCCCTTTATTTCTTGCAGCGCACACTCCCTGATGCTGGCTTTTGTGAATTTTAATTCTATCGTCAAAAAGAGTTTCTATTATTTCCAGAGTATTATCAGTACTCCCATCATCTACAATTAACAGTTCCCAATTTGAGTATGATTGTTGGATGACAGAGTTGATTGCTTTCATGATGCAATTGGCACGATTATAAGTTGGCATTATTATACTGACAAGTTTGTTATCGTTAATAATGTCATCACGAAAATATTCTGCCTTTTTTGAATAAGAGTCTTCAAGATCGGTATTAAATTTCTTGAATAAACGTCTAGGTTCAAATAAATCTGAATGCTCAATAGGATAAATGATTGGCAATTGCTCCCGACCGTCTGGCGCAGAAACTACAGAAAGAGATAATTTGGAAGGGGTAAAGAGGTTAATTTTTTTTGTTATTTCTATCGTTTGGCTATCGCAGTGCTGTAGGCAATATTGGACATACTGGCGTAACTGCAAACTACTTCCAAGCATTTGCTCTATCTTATCAGCTTCTAACAAAGAATAAGAGTTAAAAGCTGTCAAAAATGTTTGGCATATTGCTTTATCGGTTGGTTGTGCAGATACGAAATTGAGTAACCAGTTTGGTGTGCTTTGGTTATTTTGAATAGAAATTGATGGTCTATTTGCTAGTTGTTTTGTTTTTTTATTCAATTGTTTAACCGATTTTTGAGTTGGGTTATAGCTCAATAGCATTAAGTTAAGGAAATTTTGCTTCCTCCTTTACCAAAGGGGGATTGAGGGGGATTTTTATATTTCAATTACTTAAATCCCCACTACCCCCTTTAAAAAAGGGGGGAAACGCTTAACTTAATGGCATTGGGGTTATAGCTATGTGGTATTAATAATACCTGATTAACCTGTTTAGCCAAATAGCTTGCACCAATAAAGTTAAACAAATATACGTTAGTATTGTTAAAATTCACCACAGTTCCAAACAAACTATAAAAATGCTTGACTCAAACCTTGCTCAAGTGACCAGCGCGGTGTCCAACCAAGTTCTTGCTTAATCAGAGAAATGTCGGCTTGAGAGTGGTAAATTTCGCCTTGACGTAAATTTGAATAAAGTTGGTTAATAAACGAAATATTAGATACTTTCTGCAAAATAGCAATTAATTGTAAAATACTTGTAGACTTACCAGATGCAACATTATACATATTAAAGCTCTCTTGTTGTGAAAGCAGTGCTAATATATTTGCATCAACAACATTTTTCACATATACAAAATCTCTCGTTTGTTGCCCATCACCAAAAATAGTAATTGGTTTGCGACTTTTTAGATTATCTATAAATATTGAAATTACACCAGAGTAAGAAGACTTTGGGTTTTGTCTTTCACCATAAACATTGAAGTAACGCAAGCCTATTGACGGAACAGCATATATATCTGCATAGAGTTTAGCCAATTGCTCAGCATAGAGTTTATCAAGTGCATAAGGACTCACAGGACTGAGTAACATTTTTTCATGTAAAGGTATATTATTAGTATCTTTATATACTGCTGCAGACGAAGCAAATACAACACGCTCCACACGATGAATACGAGCTGCTTCAAATACATTAAATGTTCCTACCGTATTATTTTGAAAACTTGCTTGAGGTTCTTTTATAGAAGCAGGGACAGAAACCAGTGCAGCTTGATGTAAAATAAAATTTACGCCTTCACTCGCTTTTAAAACAGTCTCAGCGTTACAAATATTACCTTGAATAATTTGTAAGTTTGGGTGATGTAAAACAACATTTAAATTTTCAATTTTACCTGTTGAAAAATTATCTACCACTTTGACGTGATAATTTAACTCGAGCAGCCTTTTGACTAAATGAGAGCCAATAAATCCTGCACCACCTGTTACAAGTACTTTTTGATGGAATGACTTTTTCATAAAATGGACTCAAAAGCAAATTTGCTCAAACGCTTCCGATTTGCTCAAACGCTTCCGATTCTTTTTACTTACCAAAACCTACCATGAGCAGGTTTTAGTAACTGCGACA
>DYNN01000196.1 GCA_020721045.1 Thiomargarita sp.
TTCCAAAGTCAATGGTGGGCAAAACAAAAAGACGTTTTGCCCACCCTACACGGCTTACGCGTTTTAAGGAACATCTACACAACTAAAACTTTTTGAATCAATAACTCGTTTCTCTTTATTATAAGAAAACGATAAAATCTTGTTATAACTCTCCTTCCATTTTTTTAATCCAAATGAAAAATGACACTTATTATCCTCATCACATGCGAAATAAATATCATGATTTTTATCTTGAGAATATGAGAATGATAAGTATTCCACAAGATAATCTGAAACTAATGGTTCTTTAATTAAAGAACCATAATTATACAATTCGCAACGAACCTCATTAATTTTCACATTTGCTAAGGTCACTAATTCTTTAAGGATAACCTTTTTTTCTAGAGAAAGTGATCTATTGGCACTATCATCATATTTTGTTCCCATAAAAAAACCTAAGAACAAAATAAATATAAACTTCATAAAATTCATCATAAAACTCATTCTTCTCCACACTCCCAAAACCATACTTCCTTTGATAGTGCTTTGTTACTATACCACCCATCCCAGTATAAGCCTAAAGTAGATGTTAGAAAATTTTCAAACCAACTTTGGCTTGCAACATATCCTTCATTCCATAAATCAATATGGTCTCCTGTTCGTCCGGTTTCCCCTCTACGTTGCCAATAATCTTTGAAAAAGATAACTCCTTTTTTATTACTGAGTTCTGTTTTATAAGTCTCTCCTGTCAAAGAGAAAAAACTTGAACAACCTTTAGGCGGTGAATTTTTTAAAGCATTAGCAAGGTCTTGAGCCCTAATAACATGTTTTCCTATATGATTTGTTGAGCATAAACCCCAACATTTTGTACTACTTGACTGAATTTTTATACCTGAATTTAAAAGTGCTTCGCTAACATTGATTGCGCAATGATTATCAAACAAATCATTGATATCATCACTAGAGTGTGTTATAAATTCAGATGGATAATTTTTCCATAAAATCTCAAAAATCCCCTCATTTCCAAATGGATCAATGGAATTCACCGATCTCCCTTTAACATAAGCAAACCGATTCAAACTCTGCCCATCACCGACATTCCCCAGTAACACATCCTGATTAACAAACCGCTTAATTTCAGGACTGTAGAATCGAGCCCGCATATAATACAAACCATTGTCATCGCTCATGACTCCGTACATGCCATTGAATAAGAATGGTGTATCATGAGTAGGCTGAGTCAACAATTCGCCATAAGCAGAATAGGCTATTCTATCAACGACTTGTCCAACAGCATTAGTCAGAGCAACAGTACTACCCCGATAATCAAAGTGATAACTAAAATAATTGCCAGCACTTTCTTCACCAATGAGACCTAAACCATAGACATAATAAGTGACTTCACCATTACCTTTGGTTCGGACTAAGACTTGGCTTAAATTAGGCTGAGAATTAATCACATACTGCGTATCATTGACTGCAATGCGTTGATTTTCTGCATCATAGCGATAAGTGGTATCACCAGTTTGTATCAAGCGATTTCTGGAATCAAAGCGAAATGAGGTAAGTTGACCCTTTAATATACCATTGATCATATTACCATCAGCATCTAATTCAATAGCTTGTTGATTCACGGTAGCTAGTTGATTAGCTGGTGCATAGGTCATTTCTAACTGAATATTTGGAACAACATTAGCAGGTTGTTTGGTTTCTTCAATGATATTGCCAACGGCATCATAACGATAATCAAATTGAGTGATAACCGTTTGATTTAGAATATCGCGTTGTTGTAGCAGTTGTCCTTTGACATCGTAATGACGCAGTTGTTGCGTACCATTGGGGCGTGTGGTTTTAATCAATCTTCCATTAGCATCATACTCATATCGAATGGTTCTACTTGCCCAGTCAATGACTTGAATGAGTTGACTCAGTGCATTATAGTTGTAGTGGACTTGCTTACCATCGGGATACGTTAAGGTAGTCAGATTGCCTATAGAATCATAAACATACTGAATCTTATTGCCATTAACGTCAGTATAACTCGTAATTCGATTCAACCCATCATAAGTCCGAGTAATCGTGCCTTGATTATCTTTGACAGTCAATATGTTACCATTGTTGTCGTAGGTAAAACTGATTATCCCTTCTGGATCAGCGATATTGACTAAACGATTGGCTGCATCATATTCAAATTCGCGTTGTTGACCACGACCATTGATGACTTGTGCTAATAAATCTCGACTGTTGTAGTGATAATTGATTGAATGACCTGTTGCTACTTTCTCTTGAACTAATCGCCCGTCTTTATCAAAACTAAATTGAGTTTCATTGCCATTGG
>DYNN01000197.1 GCA_020721045.1 Thiomargarita sp.
TCTTAATGTATCCACTATTTTGTGAATTAAACAAAGCCTAAACGTCGACATTGACCCAGTGGATTTGGCCGTTAACCGAAGCATTCAGGGAAATAAAACAAAACGGCTAAAACTGTCTTGCAAAGAAAACTAGCTTTCGATCGGCACAACAAGATCGCTTCGCTAGGATCTAGCTTCGCTTCGCTCAGGTCCTAGCTCCGCGATCTTGCTCCTCACCTTACATAACTAGTTTGACTACTCCGTGCACTATTTATGCACTCATCAATCAAGCTCAAGCTCGAGTTCCAGTTCAAGCCCAAGTTCAAGTTCATCTATTAATCAACTACTTGTACCATCACTAATCTACAGTTTCAACGTTAAGTGATGCTATTCTATGTCAAACATTGATAATGTGTGGTATTCATACGTTATATGACGAAATAACCGATTTCGTGACCGATTTTTATTTTCTGATTGTTCGAGTAATGTACCATCACTATCCAATGACGTAACACTCATGACGTCTTAGACGTGACGCGATAACAACGTTCATCCAATAGCGTGATATTATCCACTCATAACGTGACAACAGTAATCGACGTACATAATAGCAATCAGTGAGTTTGTCAATCTTGAAACGTTATTTATATGTTAAAGCATGGCTGTATTCGTAATGGCCCACGTAAAAAGCTCGCGACCTTATAACAGCACCGAGGCCGAAGGCCGAGGGCTGTTATAAGGTCAAGAGCTTTTCACGGGGCCATTACTAATACAGCCATGCTTTGATATATTTATCACATGTTTGGACCACACCGACTGCATGCTTAAACATTTTACGATGGGCGTTTACAACTTTTTATTGTTAAACTTTTTCGGCAAAACTCCATTATAGCCATTGCGTAAAATTTTCATAAATTTACTCGCCTACGTGACGCCAAATCAATTTTGCGCCATGTTGATTCTCGCAACATTGGAAAGTAATCTGGCATATCTGCATTTTAAGTGAATATAATAATACCCGAGCGAGTCGTGTGTGAACCTGTGCATGCACGAACCCCGACCCTAACATAATCCTCCTAACCCTAACCGCACGATTTGTGCACGACTCGCACTCGTGCATTACTCTGTATTATTATATCCCCCAAAATGCAGGTATCCCAGTAGTCCTGAGTTTTAGCATCAGAAGTTACTTTTGTCCTACCAATAATCCTAAACAAGCACTAACCGTAACCACCTCACAGGCTGACATAATTAATTAATTAGATGCTAAAACCCAGGTTTACCCGGTGAAATTATTCTCGCGAATAGTTGGACCCTTCCAATGCAACGAATCCATGCACGAACCCTGACCTTAACCCTAACCGCACGATATGTGCACGACTCGCACTCGTGCATTACGCTGTATTATTATATTCCCCTAAATGCAGGTACGCCAGTAGTCCTGGGTTCTAGCATCCAAAATTAATTTTGTCCTACCAATAATCTTAAACAAGCACAAACCGTAACCACCTCACCGGCTGACAAAATTAATTTCATATGCTAAAACTCAGGTTTACCCGGTGAAATTATTCTGGCGAATAGTTGGACCCTTCCAATGCAATGAACGAACCCTGACCCTAACCCAATCCTAACCCTAACCGCATGATTTGTGCACGACTCGCACTCGTGTATTACACGTGTAAATTATTATTCATCTAAAATGCAGGTACGCTGGTAGTCCCGGGTTTCAGCATCCGAAATTAATTTTGTCCTACCAATAATCCTAAACAAGCACTAGCGCCCTAACCACCTCACGGGCTGACAAAATTAATTTCGGATATTAAAACCCGGGGTTTACCCGGTGAGATTGAACAGGACATTAGTTGGACCCTTCCAACGCAACACAATCAAATGGGCGTGGTTTCGACGTACGTGTGATTTCGCACCGTAGTACGCAGCTCCGATGATAATATTGCTGTGACTAGATCTGTTGTAGTTTATATTCGATGTGGAAAAAAATAAGAAGTACCTTTGCTCATAAGTAATAGTAATTCTTTACGTCCGATGATTTTTAAAGTTTTACAAACAAAAATAATGACGAACTTTCGGTTTGTTTACATCGATTACGCATCTAAAATGCGAATTAGTTTTTTTACGAAAGCGAGAATTTTTATGGTTATCCAAAAAGTCACATACTTTAATTTCTGTCATTGCACTGCATTTTCAATGTGAATTTAAAGTTTCTGTGCCGACAACCCGATTAAGGAAATTTAATTATATTTATTGTTGGAGCAAATCTTGGCGGGCTGACATAAAAGGTCAACGGGCTGTTATGAGAGGTCAGC
>DYNN01000198.1 GCA_020721045.1 Thiomargarita sp.
TTGATGAGTGAACCAAAATCAGCAACTTGCTGTCGTTTAGCGGAAGTGATGGGGATTTCCCATGACAGCGTAAACCGTTTCTTGCTGCGTGAATCCTATGAGCCACGTGACTTGTACAATGAGGCAGCACGGCTACTAAACTTGACAGGCGGCACGTTGAATGTGGATGACAGCACGTTGGATAAGCCTTACAGTCGCCACATGGAACTGGTTTGTTATTGTTGGTCTGGTAAGCATCATCGTGTGGTGAAGGGGTTGAACGTGATTACGCTATACTATACAGACCCGCAAGGACGCAGCCTGCCGGTGAATTATCGGTGTCCATTGAAAAAGGTACTTGGCAACAAGTGCAAATGTTGGATATACCAGAATCGGGAAGAATGGTTTGGTTGCGCGGCTTTGGCGAGGTAAAACTGTTTCGGACGCTGTTAAAAGACCAACTGCGCCATTACGTTGTTTTCCTGCCAGCACGGTAGGGTGCGTTAGGCGCATCTTTTCGCGCCGTAACATACCATAATCTAACGTACCCCCTACTACGTTGATGCCAAAAACACACAAACAGCAGTCTGCAAAGTCTTTACGGGGTTGTTTGCAGCATAGGGGCGAACCTATTCCAATAATTACTTTTCTTCCTTTTTTAACAATGCAATAATTTCTTTAAGATAAACTATTTCTTTACGTTGTTCTTCATTAACTAAACGAAGTTTTTCAAGTTCTTGTTGATAAGAAGATTCTGAAGGATAAACGTGTATACTCAATGGGTTATCAATATTGTAACTTTTATTATAACTACCTATTATACTAATCACATTTTTTTCATTTAAACCTACTAAATCTGACAACTTTATATTTAATGTTTCTGAAATTTGTTGCAATCTTGATAAATTAACATCAGTTTCTCCCCTTTCAATTTTTGCATATGAGTTAAGAGAAATGCCTAATTTACTTGCCATATCTTCTTGAGACCAGCCTTTAAAAGAACGAAGAAATCTGATTTTTTCGTGAACTTCCATCAATAACACCTTCTAGTAGATAAAATACCAATTATAGTATGTTAGATTATTTTAGTGAAAAAAATTACTATGCTACGTAGTGCTAAGTTTTTTAAATACACGCTGATGCATAGAGTATATTTAGAAAATTCTCCTTTCCCACATCCTAACTCGTTTTTGCGCAAAATAACGACTGTTTTGTACAAAAGTCTCGATATGTGGAATATAAATATGAAACTGCTACATCTAAACTTAATTTTTCTTACTGTAACGTTATCAGCATGCATGCCAAGCGATGATATATTAACTCGCTCCTTCGGGCAAGGTGATCGTGGCTTTGCTCCTACTTTTAATAATGATGTAATAACTACTACTATTTTAGGAGAACGAATTGGAAAACGCTATGCCTTGGTGATTGGTAATAGCAAATATGACAATCAATATTGGTCTGAACTTCCTAATCCAGTTAATGATGCACAAGATATGAAGGAAGCATTAGAATCACTACCTGATGGAAAAAAGTTTGAGGTTACATTTTTACTAGACGCAACCTATCGTCAAATGGAAGATGCTGTTAGGGAGTTTGGACAAAAGTTACAAGGGGGTGGAATTGGGCTATTTTACTATGCTGGGCATGGTTCTCAAATTGCCGATAATCGAGTCGAAGGGGAAAATTACCTAATTCCTGTAGATATGAATAGTGCTCAAGAAACAGATGTAAAATATCACTCTTTATCAGCCGATTATGTTTTAGATACCATGAAAGAAGCAGGAAATGGTTTTAATATTATCGTATTAGATGCATGCCGTACTAATGGTCTTCTGACACGCGGAAAAACGCGTGGAATTACGCGAGGTAGTGGAGGGTTAGCAGCTATGAAAGAATCCGAAGGAGCTATCATTGCATTTTCAACTGTAGCGAATACCACCGCTCTTGACGGAAATGGTAGAAATAGTCCTTATGCTAAATCCCTAATAGAAGCAATAAAGACAAAAGATATAACACTTGAACAAGTATTCAAACAAGTACGTACTAAAGTTAAGGAAGAAACAAATGGTCAACAGTCCCCAATAGAATACACACAATTAGAAGGAGGTGATTTTTGTTTTGTCAGTTGTCCTGGTTCACAAGGTTTAGCTGAAATTGAGCGTTTAAAGCAAGAAGCTAGACAAGCACGAGAGCGGGCTGAAAGAGAACGCCAAGCACGTATTGAAGCTGAAAAAATGAATCAAGAATTCTCCAGTATGGAATCATCCAGCAATTCTCAATTTAATCATGTAAAATAATAATGTTATTATAACTAATTGA
>DYNN01000116.1 GCA_020721045.1 Thiomargarita sp.
GCCCGCCCGCGCGGCGGTAAAGCGCAAACAAAGGGCTCTGTCGCAGTTGCTAAAACTTGCTCATGGTAGGTTTTGGTAAGTAAAAAGAATCGGTCTCAATGATAAATTCATGCGGCGCAATATGCTAACGCTATTGCGCCCTATAAGGTTACGCTTTTTCATCAAATGAATGATGCAAATAGTGAAATTCTTAAGCTAAATTCACGTTAGTGTAGTCATCTAATGTACCATCTGCCATGAAGATATCAATAATTTCACGTGCGAGAGGATGTAGTTCAGGTGTTTGAAATTGTTTTAATTCTCGTCTAAAAAAGTCAGCTAAGATTTGCGCCCCTTTGTCATAGGCTTCATTTCCCACTTCTAGCTGTTCATTAACTCGTAATAATCCTTTAGGTAAAAAACAGCCTTCCACTTTAATTGATTTGATAGTTAAACCCAATAATGGACAGCGCGCTGGTTCTAAATGTTCTGGTTTAAAATATACACTCCCGCGACGTGATAGATATTCTCTAGCGATCCAACCTGGCACAAAGCCTACTTTATAAGCACCAATATATTGATTTGGAATTAATTTATAACGTGTTTTGGGAGTATTGATAATTTGTTCTAACAATAGGTTGGCTTGTGGTACCATTTTTCCAGTCGCAAAGGGCCAATAAGAACCGACACCTTCACTTTCCAAACCTTCACCTGTAATAATACTGGGATTAGAATGACCACGTGGCGCGACTAATCGCCATAACCATGCTAAAGCAGGTGGTAAAATGTGAATCATACCGATAATACCGTAATTTGGGGTTTCACGCGTCGTCGGTGGTGTGCGTACTCCAAAACTGCGCACATCGACTTCAATGGGTTCATTAATGATATGACGAACAAAGCGACGTGGCATAATGACTCTGGGATTAGGACAGGGCTTATTCGGCGCGTCCATCGTGTGTTCCCAAATTAAACAAGTTGCATTCGGTTGTCCGTCTAAATTTAGAAAAATCAGAGGTTCAGGCGGATGAATAGTTAATTGTTCTAAATTTGGTTCTGTACCATAGTGTTTTAGATGATCAACCCGTAAAAACCAACCGTCTTCAGCATCAACAACGACTAACTTTTTACTGTCATTTTGTAACTTAGTATGACATAATCCCATATCATCTGTAATAGGATATAACTCGCAAACTTCTGAAAGTTGAAGATAAATTCTTTCTTGAGTGACAATATTTTCGCCAATTAAAATACGACCATCAGGTTCACGATGAATATCTTGAATCATTTCACTCTTACCACCACCACTTGCACCTTCATGCATGATGATGAATTCATGTTCATAAGGCGTAATGACTTTAACCGTGGAACAATGTAAGGTTACCCAACCTTCTTCCTCACCAATATTAAGTAATATGCTATATACACCTTTTTTGGCACTAGGACCTGGATATAAATTGTAAGAAAACAGTTCGTGCATATCCGTTAATCGATTGTGCACAACAACTTGTTTTCCTTCAAAATGTGTATGTCGGAATGGTGGAGCAACATAAATAATCGCTTTGGGTTTAAATAGATCAGGAATTTCATATTTAGGAATAAAAGCTTGCAAATCAGCCAATGCTGCCACAAAAAATGCTGAATTAACCGGTGCGATAATCAAAGCCGGATATCCAATTTTCCGATTACCCGCTATAAAAGGCATAACAATCAATTCGCCTTGCTCAGCTAACCAATCTAAAGATTTTTGTCTCAATGGCGCAAAATCTTTTCCATATTTTTCATGATAACGTGCTTTGTCAGTTTCCTTTTCATCCGCGATCGCCATACATTCAGGATCGCGCCGTCTCATATAAACATCAGTATAATTAACCGCTACCCCATTTTTACAACGAGCAACCGTTGCTTCAAGTACTTTACCTATACCGGGCACTTCATAAGAAACTTCGCTAGAAGTGGTGCTTTTAGCAAAAATAAGATTTAATAAATGCTCACGATTTTCAGGAATGATAACTGATACTTTGGCTAATAATTCTTGCACATCAACGGGAAGTTGAAATTTTGATAACATAAAATCCTCACACGCTCGATTATCTATGATAGATTTGTCACTTTTATATTGATAACATATTGAATTTATGTTATTTTATTCGCAAAGGGTATTTGCTATATGCAGACAAATGTTTTATTGGTAAATAAAATTAATTATATCATAGCGTTATTTTGGCAAAGCTAAATTATTGTTATACCCATATTAGAAGATGATTGCTGTACAATATATAGAAATAGTGAAAAACTGATGCCAAATTCAAAAAACTGTAGTATTTTAGCGAAATTCACAAATTAAAAATATTATATGTTTGAACATAATTTACTCGCCACATTATTTATGCTTGGCACAATAATCTCTTGGGGAAGTAGTGATTTTTGTGGTGGTTTAGCAACAAGACGACATAACGTATACAGCATATTACTTTCTGCACAACTGATTAGTCTTATTCCACTAAGCATCGTATTTTTTTTGCTAGAATCTGTTGCGCCAAACATGACTGATTTATGGTTTGGTGGTATAGCGGGTCTATGCAGCACGGTTGGACTGCTTCTCCTATATGTGGGATTAGCCAAAGGACGCATGGCAATCGTCTCTCCCATCACAGCGATGACGATGAATATTATTCCGATATTTATTAGTATATTAGCGGATGGAATTGCAACTTCAACCCAAATAATTGGATTTACCATTGCGTTTATTGCCGTTTGGTTACTTTTTCACAATGGCAGTCGGTTCATAGTCACTACTGTTGAATTACGTTTTGCAATTCTTAGTGGCATTGCAATGAGTGGTTCATGTATTGCTATAGATCAAAGTAGTGGAGAAAGTATCTTATGGATAATCATAGCGGCACGTTTAGCTTCAATACCCATACTTTCATTATATATTATTCATCAACGTCAATGGCAACGTCCAACAACCACACTATTTCCATTAATTATTTTAATTGGTGTATTCGATATTGCCGGTAGTTATTTCTTCACAGCAACAATGTTAGTGGGACGATTAGACGTAACAACCGTAGCCTCTTCACTTTATCCAGCCATCACGATATTACTGGCTTGGTTATTCCTCAAAGAACGGCTCAAATTGCAACAATGGATTGGTATATTGGGCGTATTTATTACCATTGTTATGATTACACTTTAAAAATTACGAATATTATAAAAATACTCAATTATATCGTAGGATGTAGTGAATATCATGAAGCGCATCATTTGTGGTAAACAATGCACTTCATTACGTCAGGTATCTAGGCACTACAGTTTGCAGTACAACTGGTTCATTAATATGACTAAAATGGCATTACTTTATAAATTATCAACTAGCCACTTTTCAATGTATATTGATAACCGCATAACCTTTAGCATTGTAACCGATAACCGAAATAAAAGTATTGCCAACAGGTTTGATTCCCGCTAAAACAGTTTTATTATCAATTCCATACAATCGAGTTGCAATACTACAAGATTCCATTTTAACACCGGCTTTTTGCTGCAAATCAGTTAATAGCTGATGCACTTTTTCTACATCCTCCTGTTCTTCAAAAGAAATTTTCTCTTGATCTGTAGAGATCAATTTTACTGCACCGCCATGAAAAGCAAAAACCATATCAGGCTTAACATCTTGTTTAATCAAGCCTTCATAAGTTTCTTGAATCACAGATAAATAAAGTGTAAGTTTTTTAGGATCATCCAAAGTAATATCCCATAACACCTTGCCTACACTCACATTTTTCAATGCATCAGCATCATTCATAGCAGAGCTCCACGATTAAAAATACAATGAAAATAAGAAAACTTTTGCTGAATATTCTTTGGAGTCAAATGATATTCATCAAACGTTTCTAATAAAGTGAATTTATTACCTAATTCTTCCATGATAGTGGTTTTATCATGTTGTTTTATAGCAAGATCACTACATTTTTCTGGTCCACCAATCCCAAAAGTAGCAATGATAACATGTGCTTGATCATTAATACTATTTTTTAGAATTTCAACATATTGATGCCTTTCATCCGCCGTAGTTAAAAAATGAAAAACAGCCCGATCATGCCACATATCAAATTGATGAGGTGGTTTAAACGTCAAAATATCAGCAACATACCATTGAACTTGTGGAGATTTATCTTGTAGCCGATCCTTAGCATATTGTAACGCTTGTGCAGAAATATCTAAAACAGATAAATGAGTAAAACCAACGTGAATTAAATGATCAATCAAGACTGATGCTCCACCGCCCACGTCAATTAGAGCGAGTGACTTATTTGGACACGCTTTTTCTATCAATTTTAATGAAGCTTCAGGATGTGTTTGATACCAACTGACTTCATTAGGGGAACGAGTTTGATACATCTTTTCCCAATGTTGTTTACGTTCTTCTGTGGTTTTCATATAAATTAGCTATTAAAAAGTAAGCACTTTATCGGCGGTTGCTATCAAATTGTGCAAATCTTTCAAAGTAGAAATTTCACACGCACCACTTTGATGTGTTTCCCGTAATTTCAGACAAGTACCGCAAGCGAGCACTTTTCCCCCATTTTCCAAAAAACTGGATAATTGCTCAGAAATATTGAATGTTGTTTGATCAAGCTTTTGCATTTCAACACCTTTCCCAAGCAAAAAAATTTCTACGCTATCCTGTTGCATTAAAGAAAAGATGCCTAATCTTAACCCATTCCACACTGTTTCAGCATCGTTGGAATAAATAATAAGTGCCAGTTTCACCATTGCTCCTTTGTATTTTCATGATTTTGCTCTATTATAGACACTATATGACACTTTATTCAAATATTCAATAGAATTATTGAATAATAATTTATGCTAACGGACAAGTTTAATGATGTCAAGTGATAATTTTAAATTGGAATTATTTAATCAATTTGCACGTATTGGTAAAGCATTAGGAAATGCTTATCGTCTTGAAATAATTGAATTTTTAGCGCAAGGCGAAAGAAATGTTGAAGAACTAGCTACGCTTTCAGGGTTAAGTATTGCCAATACATCACAGCATTTACAACAATTAAAACAAACAGGTTTAGTGACAGCCACTAAGAAAGGACAATACGTTTACTACCAACTAAGCAATCCTAAAGTAATTGATTTATTTGCTATTTTACGTGATGTCGCTGAACAAACTTTAGCAGAAGTGAATAAATTAGTGGATACATTTTTAACTGTTAAAGACGATTTAGAACCTATTCCCGCAAAAGAATTATTAGAACGTGCACGTCAAGGTTTGGTGACAGTATTAGATGTTCGTCCACCTGAAGAATTTAACGCAGGACATTTGCCACAGGCGATTAATATTCCATTGAAAAACTTAGAAAATATTTATCATACTCTACCAAAAGATAAAGAAATTATCGCTTATTGCCGTGGACCTTACTGCATTTTAGCTTATCAAGCTGTCGCGCAACTACGTGATCAAGGATTTAGTGCGTATCGTTTGGAAAATGGCTTTCCTGAATGGAAACAAGCAGGATTGCCAATTGAGTAGTTTTATATGCGTTTAGTTTTAGTTGAGTAGGATGTACTGAACACCGTGAAGCGCATCATTTGTGGTAAACAATGCACTTCTTTACGTCAACACATCCTACTGTTTATTAAAAGGGTATATCATCGTCAAAATTATCAGCAGGTACATCATTACTTGCAGGCTGATTAGCGGGCTGATTATATGCAGGCGGTGACTTACTGTAATCACTCGATTTTTGAGCGGGTGCATTGTAACTAGCCGGTGCTGTACTGGTTGGCATTGCATCCGATCGTCCACCTAACATTTGCATTTCTTGGGCGATAATTCTGGTAGACCATTGGTCTTGTCCGTTTTTATCTTGCCATTTACGGGTTTGTAAACGCCCTTCTATATATATTTGAGAGCCTTTATGTAAGTATTGCTTAGCGATTTCTGCCAATTTGTCAAATAGTACAACTCGATGCCATTCAGTCTCTTCTTGCCATTGCCCTGTTGTTTGATCTTTAGTTGCAAAGTTAGTTGCAATGTTTACATTGACAATTGCCATACCATTTGCACTATAACGTACTTCAGGATCAGCACCCAAATGACCAATCAGCATGACTTTATTGAGTCCTTTTGCCATTTTTCTCACCTTATATTTTAAATTAATGCGCTATTTTACACGTTAGCGACTGAAAATTGTTCTAATGCGGCAAAATCGACAGATTGTTTATCGACTTTTAAGTAGGCAACGCCATCTTCTGCAATTACAACGGCTTCAATTACACCGATGATATTACTCAGTTTTTGGGTCAATTGTTTCGCTTCTTGTTCATTAACAGAACCAATATTGAGTAAATGCGAACTCAAATAATGCGGTTGTTGCATGGTTGCGGCTAATAAAAACCAAATACTGGCTAAAGTTGCACCCACTACAAAAACAATATCCATACTGTAATGATGATGTAACCAACCTCCGCCCGCACCGCCTAAAAATGCACCCATAAATTGTGCTGTAGAATATACGCCCATTGCAGTGCCTTTACTTTCTGGACGCACGATTTTACTGACCAGTGAAGGTAAACTTGCTTCAAGTAAATTGAAAGCAGTAAAAAATAAAAATAACGAAAATACAATATGGGTTAAATCTTGGTGTGCGTAAAGAAAACTAATTTGAGATACGCCAAGTAAACCAATCGCACCCACAAATACAAGTTTTAAATGATGTCGTTTTTCTGCAAAAATAATCAATGGGATAATCATAGCAATCGCTCCAATCATCACGGGTAAATAAACTTGCCAATGTTGACTGGTTGGGAGTTGTGCTTTCAAGGCGACGGGTAATTCGATAAAAAGTGCCATTAATAAAAAATGTAAAGTTGCAATCCCAAAATTAAGTCGCAATAACTGTGTATCTGTCAAGACCCGCTTAAATTGAGTGGGCACCGGTTCGGTATCACGGTGAAAATGACTATTAACCGGATTGGGAACGATAAAATGCAAAATCAGCAATCCACCAATCGCTAGTAAGGCTGTAAACCAAAAAATACCCGGGACACCGACCCAATGATTAAGCACGGTACCTAGCGCAAACGCAATAATAAACGACATGGCAATGCTAGAACCAATTGTTGCCATTGCCTTGGTACGGTGTTCTTCGCGGGTTAAATCGGCGAGTAAAGCTAAAAGAGCGGCAGCTATGGCACCAGCACCTTGTAGCGCACGCCCAATGATAATGCCAATAATGGAAGTCGATAATGCCGCCACAATACTACCAATAATGAAAATCAACAAGCCAATCGTAATAATGGGTTTACGCCCAAAATGATCGGATAACATACCAAAGGGAATTTGTAAAATTGCTTGGCTCAAACCATAAATACCAATAGCTAAACCAATTAAAAACGGAGTTACATCAGGTAAATCATGTGCGTAGAGCGCAAATACCGGCAAAATCATAAATAAACCCAACATACGCATAGCCATAATACTTGATAAAGCAATAGTGGCGCGTAATTCGGTCGATGTCATTTTAACAGTCATAAAATCAATAATGGAAAGTGGTTGAAATAAATTGTTACTCAATAAGGCGATTAATATGAGTTATGTTAAGATTGGTAAGATATGAATAGTACTTTTACGATAAATGCGGCAGTTGACCGCATCTAATTTATTCATGATTTCAATTAATTATGGCAATTGTGCCATGACACTTTCGCTAATATCAGCATTAGAATAAACGCGTTGAACGTCGTCTAAATCTTCCAACATATCTAACAAACGCACCATTTTTTGTGCAGCTTCTAATTCTAACGTAATATTGGTAGCTGCTTGCATGGTAATTTCAGCTTGTTCAGACATTAATTGTGCTTTTTCCATGGCAATCTTTACCCGCTCAAAATCTTCAGGTGTGGTTAAAACATCAATAGAATCATCATCATTACGAATAACATCCTGTGCACCAGCCTCCAATGCCACTTCCATTAATTGATCTTCATCACTACCTATAGAGTAATTTAATAAACCAATTTTTTCAAAAAGATAAGCAACAGAACCATCCGTGCCCAAATTACCGCCATGTTTAGTAAAAGCATGACGCACATCAGATACAGTGCGTTTACGGTTATCAGTCATACAATCGACAATGACTGCCACACCACCCGGTCCATATCCTTCATAACGTATTTCTTCAAAATTATCATTATCTTGGGACCCTGAACCACGTTTAATTGCCCGTTCTATCGTATCTTTAGGCATATTCGCATTCAGTGCTTTATCCACAGCTAATCGCAGACGCGCATTTAAAGCGATATCTTCATCACCACAGCGCGTCGCTACAGTGATTTCGCGTATCAGTTTAGTAAATAATTTGCCTCTTTTGGCATCCTGCGCACCTTTACGGTGTTGAATATTTGCCCACTTACTATGTCCAGCCATACTATACTCTAATTTATGTGAAACATTATGGTGATAATTCTTAAGTACAACGAATTAAAATCGCGCGAGTATTGTAACGAATAAAAACGATCAATATCACATCCGGCTCAACTTTATTTTAATAGTAGACCACAAAAATCTGCGCATGAAGCGAGAGTTTTACGTTCGGTTCTATGAGAGCCTTAGGGAGAAGTTCCTTGGGGCTACTCAATTTAATTTTTAATTCATTGGTATTTGAGACCTTTGCACATTCCCTTTAAATCGCGTAAAATTTGTATACTAAAAAAGTCA
>DYNN01000030.1 GCA_020721045.1 Thiomargarita sp.
TTGGTTTATCAACAGAAAGCGAATTATCAAATACATACATTTAAATATGTTTTTGAAGCAGAATTTGGTATTCGGTCTTTTATAGACTAAAGAAACTGATAATTAAAATGAGGCTGATCACTGTGTGTAGTAAAATAGTCTTTTTAATAGCGGGTAATAGGGCAGTCGGTTGCGCATAATGTTGATGTAGTGTTTTAATTGCTGTCAATCCTAGAGGTAATAGTAAAAAACTGCTGATAGCTAACCACGGTATATATTGGCATAATAGACCAATACCAATCATAATAAAATTTAATATAATCAAAACAGTATAGATAAAACAAGCTTTTTCTTTACCTAACCTAACGACTAAAGTTTTTTTTCCAACTTGCTTGTCTGCTAAGTAATCTGGAAACTCATTAATATATAAAATAGCAGTAACTAATAGACTGATAGGTAAAGAAATAAATAATACAATCATGTTTATTTGCTGTACTTGAATGTAATAAGCGCCTAATACCATTAAAATTCCAAAATTAAGCCCAACTAACAATTCACCCAATCCCTTTCCATTAAGAAATAAAGGAGGTGCAGAATAAAAGTAGCCAGAAAATACACCGATAAACCCTATCCATAATAATGTCAATCCCGTTGCGACGATCAAGTAACTCCCTATTAATACTGCACTGAATAGTAAACTAATTCCATAATAATAGGTTTGTTTTGCGGATAATAATCCTTGTTGAATCATACGACTTCCACCAGCAAAAGGCGTTAAAGGCGTTAAATTGATTTCATCAGTTTGATTAAGATGATCGAAATAATCGTTGAGTACATTAATACCAGCATGTAATAAAATGCCAGCGAACAGTGCTAATAAAAAATAAGAAAGCGTAAATTGATGATGATGGTGCCACGCAATAGTGCTGCCTAACACGATAGGGAGAATGGTCACAGTGAAGAATTGTGGGCGAGTTGCTAAAACCCAAATAGCAAATTTTGACATACAGAAACCTTTGCAAGACTCATTAAGATTTTGATTAAGCAATTAATTTACTATCAAAATTAATTGTGTGAGTTCGATATAATAACATAACAATTTACAAATTGGAGTCTTGTTTTAAATAGCAATTCCCATTCTAATTGATGAGAATTGCTAGTACTATTAGGTAAATTTTACAAAGACGTTGCGTTTATTGTACAACTTTTGCGCCTTCTTGTTCTAAATAGGTTTTAGCGCGCAGTCCAATATCAGCCGCCTTGACTTGATATTGCCACCATTGGCTAGCCCATAACATGGCATTTTGCCAATCTTCTTTCGTTGCAGCCGCTTCAGCTTTTGCTTGTACTTCTTTAGCAAAATTAAGCTGATCAGTGGTATCTTCTACTAAAGCAACAGCCGCTGGGAAATCCTGATAATTACGTGCAGTAATAAAATTCACTACTTCATCAATCACCGCTTGAGTTGCAATATTCTTCTTCACCTGTTCATCATAATCTGATTTGCTATAGACAAAACCTGCTTCTGATTTTTGAGCAACTTCTTTATAATCCTTTGGTTTTACTAATAAATATCCTTGCATTTCTAAATGAAGTGCAGAACAAAATTCAGTACAATAATATGGATACACACCGGGTTTATCGGCAATAAACCGGTAACTGGCTGTTTTACCTGGCTCAATGGATAAATTCACATTTTGACCATATAGCGCAAATCCATGTGTTTCATCTTGAGCGCGTTCTAAATTGGTTAAGTGAATAATGACTTCATCTCCTTGATTAACTTCAATAATTTCTGGAGTGATGTGAGAGCGAATAACGGTACCAAATACTTCCACTTTACCCGGTTGTTTGTCAGTATGCTCCCGACCTGCACGCACGCCATATTCAGAGCGTTTATCTTCGCGACTATTCCAACCGACTTTATAGCGTACCACAGGCTTTAGCAAATCAGCACTGATCGCAACAGAATAGTGAGGTTCGCCCAATGGTATTGGCATGTCATACAATAATTCCATTTTTTCACCACTAATATCGATCAATTGGTGATTTTGTGGATGCAAAGGTCCAACCGGGTTAAAACGATCAATAGCTAATTTATTCATTGCTATTAAATACTTACCTCTTGGATTTTTACTGTCACCGTGCATCGTCATTAAATGACCAATGTTATAGTGAATAGAGATTTTATCTAACAGCTTACCTTCGCAATAATCCCAACGAGCTACCATAGAATCGACATAAAGAGAAGTAAACGCTTCACAAGGTCTTGCGCCATATTGCGTATGTAGTGGTCCTAATCCTAATTCAACTTGAGTATGCAAGGTATCCGGCATCGCAATAATTGGAATGCCATAAGAATCTTTGGCTTCAAATTTTTTCTCGGCAATCGCTTTTTGAATTTTTTCAAAGTCATAGACTGAAGTATGCGTATCTAATTTGCCAGAAACAACGATATATTTGCCATCGGGCGTGACATCGACACCATGAGGACTTTTGGGTTCGGGAATGAGGAATAAAATGCCTTCTGCTACGGCTGTTTCCATCGTAATGACATCGTGTCCATTGATTTTTGTCACTTTGCCAGCTTTAACAATTTCAGCGGCTTTGCGCCAATTGACAACATGTAGAAAATCAGTGTCTTTTGCAGAGCAACCCGCTTCAAATGGCGGTTTACCCAGTTCAATTCCACCGACGTAACGTTCTGAACAAAAAGAATTTGTAAAAGACCAATCAGCGCTGGGACCTTTACCAAAATCAGATAAATCTTGACTATAAGGAGGTGCCATCACAGTGAAAGATTCTTCAGGTTTAATACGTCCTTCTTCTCGATTAAACCGCCAATAAGTCATACCACCGCGATATTTTTCATTGAATTGTTCTAAGGGTACATATTCATTTTCAAAAGGCGTTGCATATTGTGCTGATTCCATCACATAGTCGGTATTTTCACTGACAAACGCACCACCATGTGAAGATTTAAACACCGGATTGACAACAATTTGTTTTGTTTCAAAATCATTCAGATCAATGAGTGCAATGCGTGGATTGGCTTTGTCATTAATAAATAAGAACTTACCATCATATTCGCCATCAGTTTCAGAAAGCGCAGGATGATGAGTATCTCCCCAAGTAATATCTTTTCCTTGAATGCGACCTTGTGACAAAACTGCTTTAGATTCATCATCATAACCGTAACCTTGCCAAGGCTCTGGGGTAAAAACAGCAATATATTTGAGAATACGCATAGATGGAATGCCAAATACGATTACTTGACCACTCTGTCCACCTGAGTCAAAAGCAATAAATTTGTCTCTTTTTCCAGTAGGAACGTATGTTTTTGCAGCAGCAAGTACATCTTTTTCCGTCAAACCGCGCGCTTGCATCACATCGGCTAATGTATCGGCATTTGTGTAGTTTGCAAAACTTATTATGAAAATTATTACTAAAAATAATGAATTTAAGCGATACTTCTTCATTAATCCTCCCAATGTTAAAAAGTGTATCAAATGACACAAGTGTGTTAAATGACACAATTGACTTTACCACAGCACGGTATTAGACATATTTGACTTAGGTCAATTCATTCAGATTATGTTTGCTTTATACTCGTTTTCAGATTTTTCACCGTTTAGATTTTTATTCAAGCCATGTTAAACCAGAAATCTACTCATCCACGCTCAGAAATCAACCGTCGGCGTTTTCTTCAAACTTTGATGTTAGTTGCAAGTGTTGTAGTGACTTCCATAGGTAGTTTTTTGCCTGCTTGGATGAAGTGGAATCCCGCGCGTCTGCGTCCACCCGGTGCTTTGGATGAAGAATTGTTCCTTGCAGCCTGTATTAAATGTGGTCAATGCGTCCAAGTATGTCCTGTCAATGCTATTCATTTGGCTGATTTGTCCGACAGTGCGGGAATTGGCGTACCTTATATCGATGCACGTGAGCAAGCATGTGATTTTTCTTGTGATATATTGCAGTGTGTTTTAGCGTGCCCAACAGGGGCTTTAACTCACGCCATCAGTCAAAAAGAAGAAGTGCGGATGGGAGTGGCTCGTGTTGTCAGTGTAGAAAATTGCTTAGCTTATCATGGGTTAGGTTTTAAAGGTTTAGCAAGAGGGCGTGATTACAACGGTTTATTACGCTATTCTGCTATTGATCGATGGCAGCCTATTTTGGTGCGTGAACATCCTTATGAATTAGAATTATGTGATTTATGTGTACGCCAATGTCCAATAGAAAAGGCTATTTATTTAAAACCCATTGATGAAAAAAGAAAAACGCCGGTTATCACTGAACAGTGTGTTGGGTGTGGAGTGTGTGAAATGATTTGCCCAATCGAACCGGCTGTCATTGTAATTGATGAACGTCAGTCACGGAAGATAGCATGAAAAGGATATTTCAAGCACTACTCATCATGTTAGGTCAATCACCGAGTAAACCTTCAGTTATTTCTGAAGCAGCACAACGCATTTATCAGGAAAAACAACAGCAACCAAAAGATATTGCAGCATTAAAACAGGAATTGACTAGAATTCGACAAGGTCAATATTCCAAAAAGTGGCGACAACGCCGTTGGATAACGCTGATTTTGATTAATCTATGTTTTACCTTTTCTTTTTGGTTAGATTTGCAGCTATTTGAAGGTTCTTTAATCGCCTCACGTGTTTTTGGTTTTCATATGGCAGACCCTTATTCTGCAATGCAAGTCGTGTTAGGATTTGGTTTGCTGTCTATTAATTTAACGATTGGCACTGTCACAGTCATCATTTTTTGGAGTCTATTGGGTGGGCGCGGCTTTTGTTCATGGGTCTGTCCTTATCACTTGTTGGCTGAATGGGCAGAAATAATCCATTTAAAATTAGTGGAGAAAAAATCAGTCACTGATCACCCTTTTCATCGCAGCAGTCGCCTCTTTTTTTGGTTATTTTTCCTAATCAGTGCAGCATTATTCAATTACGGTTTATTCATGACCATAAACCCAGTTGGTATTGTCAGCCGTGCTTTAATTTATGGCGTGGGTTTAAGCATCCTATTCGTGATTTTCCTGTTATTGATCGAAATATTTTATAGCCGTCGTGCTTGGTGTCGTTACGTGTGTCCCATGGGATTAACTTACGGTTTACTTGGCAGCGTATCTCCCATCAAATTGACCTATCACTTACCCAATTGCCAGCACGAAGGCACGTGTTTAAAAGTGTGTGAAGTTCCTCACGTATTGGAATGCATTAAAAAGGGAAAAGCCAGTGACATTAAAGTACCGATTGGAATGGATTGTACCTTGTGTGGTGCGTGTGTCGATATTTGTCCAACCCAATCTCTCAGGTTTGAAATCAAGGGTTTCACTAAATCATCATAAAAATTCTTACAGCGGTGTTTTTATACTCAAATCATGATTATCTTTAAACAAGTTACTAAACAATTTCAACGAGATATTGTGTTAGATCACGTCGATTTAACAATTACTTTGGGAGAACATATTGCGCTGATTGGTGCTAATGGTGCAGGAAAAACTACATTAATTCGTTGTTTATTAGGAGAATACAAATACGATGGGCATATCTTTATCAATGGCACGGATTCTCGACATCAACGCCAACAATTACTATCACAAGTTGGTTTTGTGCCACAACATCCACCACCTTTAAAAATTCCTGTTAAACAACTGATTAATTTTGCAGCGGAACTTTGTCAGACTCGTCCAGAAGAAATAATTGATTACGCTGAACAACTCGGTTTAAAAATAGGTGTCTTATTCTCGCGTCCATTTAACAAATTATCCGGTGGACAAAAACAAAAGTTATTGATTAGCATTGCTTTAGGACATCATAGCCAAATACTAATTTTAGATGAACCTTCAGCGAATCTCGATCCAGAAGCCCGACAAATCTTTTTTAATCTATTGAAAGAAAAGCAAAATAATATGATTACTTTTATTTCTAGCCACCGTTTAGATGAATTGAAAAATCTAGTTAATCGTGTCATAGAGCTAGATAGTGGCAAAATAGTAAAGGATATTCCCGTAATACAAGGATGAAAAAATGAAAAAATATCTCTATATTGTTAACTTATTGATTATATTATTATACGGATGTTCATCTTCTGAAGTACCCATAGATATAAAATGGGATCGAGATACCTGTGAGCGTTGCAAAATGGTGGTAAGCGATCGGTATTTTGCAGCACAAATTTCTATCGACAAAAAACACTATATGTTTGACGATCTAGGTTGTGCAATACATTGGTTACAAACTCAACCCGTAGCGGAAAATTCAAATACACGAATTTGGATTACTGATCATCGCACCGGAAAATGGTTAGACGCACTACAATCTTACTATATTGCAGAAAAAATCACTCCTATGGATTATGGTTTTGGTGCTGTTGCAGAAAAAGAAATAGGAAGCGTCGACTTTCAAACAGCTAAATTGCGTATTTTAGCCACCAAACCACATCAACATCATAAACAACATTGATTATGACAAAACAACTTTGGTTAGTAGCTTTGCTTGATTTATCAGAATCTTTACGAGCGCGGTGGTTTTTTCTATACACTTTATTTTTTGTAACAATTGTAGTGTTATTACTGATTTTTGGTTTAACAGAATCACGTGTCTTAGGATTTGTGGGTTTGTCCAGATTATTAATCGTTTATATTCAATTAAGTATCGCTATTTTACCCATTATTATATTAATGAGTACAGTGCGCTCTGTGGTCGGCGATCGCGAAAGTGGTGTTACTGAATATTTACTTGCTTTGCCTATTTCACTACATTCTTGGTATTGGGGAAAATTCACGGGGAGATTTATTGTCATTTTTTTACCGACCTTTATAGCCTTATTAATTGCTGTTTTATGGGTAATATTGCGTGGCTTACCGGTTCCTTGGACTGTATTTTTTTATTATAACGCGCTACTGATGGCATTAGCGGTATGTTTTCTCGGTTTTGGCTTACTGATTTCAGTCATTGCCCACTCAGCGGATGTCGCCCAAGGTCTTGCCTTAGGTTTATGGCTATTCCTGATTTTATTTATTGATCTCATTATCTTAGGTCTCATGATACGCCAGCAATTTTCTCCCGATTTATTAACAGGATTAGCACTACTTAATCCATTACAATTATTTCGGACGGGAGCCATGTTACTCTTTGATCCGCAACTCATTTTATTGGGACCAACTGCTTATATTATTTTAGATCACATAGGTCGCACGGGCTATTTAATATGGGCTATTTTATATCCGCTGAGTATGGGAATAATGACGGCTTGGCTAGGTTATCAACGTTTTTACCATAAAGATTTATTATAAATACATTTCACACATAGGAAACTGAGCATGAAAAAACAATTACCCACTTTGATGACTATTATCAGTTTATTAGCTTATCCAGTTGTGCAGGCAAGTTCTATGTCTGAAGAATCTGCTCATGACGAAATGGAACAAGCATTATCACTCACACCTGATTTAGAAAATGGACGTGAAGTTTTTGAGGTATGCACAGCATGTCATTTACCAGAAGGTTGGGGAAAGCAGGACGGCACTTTTCCACAAATTTCAGGACAACATCAACAAGTTTTAATTAAACAATTGGCTGATATTCGAGCAAGAAATCGAGATGCGCCCACCATGTATCCCTTTGCATTGCCTAAATCTTTAGGCGGTGCGCAAGCTATTACCGATGTCACTGCTTATATAGCTAAACTTCCCATGAATCCAGATAACGGTGTTGGTAGTGGCGATAATTTAGCAGAAGGTGAAAAACTATACCAAGAAAACTGCGCCAAATGTCATGGAGAACAAGGAGAAGGAGTTGCTGAAAAATTCTATCCACGCATTCAAGGACAACACTATAAGTATTTGGTACGTCAACTACAAGATATTCGTGATCATAAACGTAAAAATGCCAACCCTGAAATGATGGAACAAGTAAAAAGTTTCACAAATGAACAATTGATAATGGTGGCAGATTACGTTTCACGCATGAAACCGCCTGCATCTGATTTGGGAGAACCCGGTTGGCAAAATCCTAATTTTCAATAATAAGCAGGAGTTGCGCAATTCCTGAATACATGTTCACTTTTAATCTGGGGAAACTATGGGAAAAACAGTTTTATTTTATGCATTGATAATTATAGCTATCATATTGATTGTGATGAGTTATTTTTCACCGATTTGGTGGGTATCACTCAAAGCACCCAATTATCCACCGGAAACTTTTCCTGATGGTGTGCGTATTCATTTTCATACAGACGGCGTATTTAATGGTTGTCAAATCAGAGAATCAACCGAAATTCAAGAAGATGAAGCTTTAAATTGCGTACATGAAATGGATACCATTAATCACTACATTGGAATGTATCCTATTGCTTCTGGTGGACCTATTGAAAAGACGCTTTCTCCCTTTTTATTTGCATTTTTAATCGCTTTATTACTGGCTTTCATGACGAAAAATCGATATGGACAAGCAAGTATTTTAGCGATAAGTTTTGGTGCAATTATCGTTTGGGGTTACATAGCACTGTGGACACCTGGTGGAGTGACTCTACTATCTTCAGGATATCAAAATGCATTATCTCAAAGTTTATCAATAGAATATGATGAATTTGAAATGTGGAGTGGCTTGACCGCTATGCAGAATAATTACCAAGATAGTTTAGGAATGTATTTTAGAGAACCCGTTGAAATTGAAAGACGTACAACTTTATTAATGCTAATTACTTATATCGTCATCACTATATTAGTAGTGGCTATGATTATCATGATCGCAGGTATCTTGTTTTTTAACGGAATATTTCATTGGTTGCTTTTGATTATACCACTTTTACTGCCTGCTTTTTTTATCATGGAGTATGCAGGATGGCTGTGGTGGTTTGGTCATAATTTGAATGAAATGGGAGCTTTTACTATTAAACCTTTTATGCCCACTGTTTTTGGCGAAGGTAAAGTTGCCCAATTTTCGACTTATTCCTATCCGCATTATGGATTTGGATTGATGGTGCTGGCTTCATTTGCACTGGTAATAGCAGGTGTTTTAAGAAGAAATAGTGAATAACTACATGTGGTTAAAATTGTTACTCGTGTATATTGTCAATGTATTTATTCTTTCTGTATCAGTACAAGCCGATGAAAATAAACATAATTTGCAAAAATTAATTGATACAGCAGAATATGGTGCAACTCTTGTGATACCACCCGGTCACTACGTTAATAATCTGATTATTAAAAAACCGATCACATTGGATGGTAATAATCAGGTTATTATTGATGGTAATAATAAAGGGACAGTGATTTTGATTGAAAGTAATAACGTTCAGTTACGCAATCTTTCTATCATGCATTCTGGCTATTCTTATGATCAAATTGATGCGTGTATACAAGTACGTGGTAATTTTAACATCATAAAAGATAACATCATTGAGGATTGTTTATTTGGCATCGATTTGCAGCAATCTGATCACAATATTATACGACGTAACCAATTTACACATTCTAAACCACTGTCTTTAGGATTGCGTGGGGATGCCATTCGTTTGTGGTATAGCATGAATAATCAATTGGTTAATAATAAAATCAGCTATTTTCGTGATATAGTGATATGGTATTCTAAAGATAATCGAATTACTGGAAATACGGCACAACATGGGCGTTATGGGTTACATTTCATGTATAGTCAATATAACCAAGTGGAAGATAATGATCTTTTACATAATTCAGTCGGTATTTTTTTGATGTATAGTGATGGCGTAACTGTAAAAAATAATCGTATCGCGCATTCTGTCGGTGCAACAGGAGTCGGTATTGGTTTTAAGGAAACCAGTGATACTTTGATTCAGGGTAATCAAATTTTATATTGTGCGACAGGAATTTATTCTGATCTTTCTCCCTATCAACCTGAAACGGTTAATCATTTTTCTCATAACGAAATTTTATACAACAGCATAGGTGTATTATTTCATAACGATTGGAAAGATAATATATTTAAAGAAAATCGGTTCATTGGTAATCATAGTCAAGTTGCTGTGCAAGGGGGAAGGAGTACGGCGCAACACAATGAATGGAATAATAATTATTGGGATGACTATCAAGGATTCGATCGCGATCGTGATGGAATTGGCGATACTGCTTATGAATTATATGGTTATGGAGACCAAATTTGGATGGACAATCCAAGTGCTCAATTTTTTAGAGGTTCATTGATGTTGGAACTGATTGATTTTTTAGAACGATTGGCACCTTTATCAGAACCAGTGATGATATTGCGTGATTTACGTCCGTCTATTAGGGCAAACACGTTAAAATAGCTGATAAAGGCAATCTTTTCTACCGGCTTTTCATTATACGAGCCAACCAATGTCTTTTACGAAAAATTGGTTTCTCACCAGATTTCATACGTGATATGTCCAATTGACTGCCCAGACTGGTATCACTATAATTATCCGTTAGGTCAATAAAAGAAAAAGAATCACTGCTTTGTTTTTTTATCAGGAACTGTGAATGTGGCAGTGCGTATATTTGAGCCCCAACGGCTTCTGCAAAATATACTGCAAAAGGAAATACAAGGGTCGGTTCAAAAGTAACATTATGTTGCCATATACTTTTGCAAAAATCATCGCCACCTATCCAACCACCTAACTTAATTTTTGGATACAAACGAATTAAGTCGATCGAAATACCTTTGAGAGTATGATCGCCATCAATATAGGCAAAATCCAACTCACCATCAGGGATTCTTTCCACTACTTCTGTTGTTTTTCCACGCAAAATAATTCGTTTCTCAGCTGCAAAATCAGTCTTTGATTGGGTTTCTAATAAGAATTGATCAAAGGTGCTATCGCTTGTATTTGCTGGTTTATTCCAGTTATCCAAATGCCGCCATGGATCTATCATATAATATTTTTCTATTGAATGGCATTTTTCAAGCAATATTGAGGCAAAATCTCCTTTATAAACACCTAGTTCAACTATATTCTTCACTTCTATAGAACGTAAGAATTGAACCCATAGATCGAATCGAGAGCCGGATTGTTCAATACATGCTTGAATGATTTGCTCTATTGTGTTCACTTTTTCTCCATTGTGGTATATTTTTCCATTAAAAAAATGAAGGCTATAAAGATCAGCCATCTTTACATGAGATACACAATAAGTATAACAGATATTTTTTGTGTAGAACTCATGTAGAAACTAAGTTATTTTGTTGATGCATAACAACGTTAGTTTATTCCACCACAGCGAACATATTTATAAATAAAAGGGAGCAATTAGTAACAGCGTTCACCCACATCTATTCTTAATGGTTTTGTCGAAAACCGCCATTCACCGAAATTATTCTTTTCGTCAACAGTACGATAACCGAAATACACGAGCCACGAACCACTTTCGATATTGCCCAAAAAAGCATTGCTCATAAATATAGCGGGTAATTGACTGAATTTTTGGGTATTGAAATTATTCCAATCATCAATGCCGCCAAGAAGTGCGGTGAATCCCTTTGCTGGCTCTGTCTCATCCACATGTGAGTTACTTGAACTGAAATTACCACCCCAAAACTCATAGTATCTACTGTGTCCACTAGAAGAATTTCCGAGTTTTTCCGCTCTACCTGCAATTTCAAAGGGTTGTCCTATATCGCTTTCCATCGCTTCCAGACGGATTAGCATGGCAATTTTTGAGGTAGTACTACATTTAAGACTCAGTGCCGATGGTAAATCTAATTCTTCTCGCCCGTAATGTACAATACCGCCATATTCATACTCATAGTCAGATTTGACTAGATAAAGTCCGCCGTAAAATCCATCACCTAATGATTCTTTCGCCTGAAAGCAACGTCCTTGAGATAATACACCCGTTGGTTGAGATAAACAGTGGAGGGTCTTGACTTGTTCAGGTGTT
The DNA here is from genome assembly GCA_020721045.1 of Thiomargarita sp. Classification (GTDB taxonomy): domain Bacteria; phylum Pseudomonadota; class Gammaproteobacteria; order Beggiatoales; family Beggiatoaceae; genus DYNN01. The sequence goes on from DYNN01000030.1 coordinate 11,870, forward strand.
ATTTCACTTTCATTTGGTATTGTGATACGTTCATCTTCTATTAGGTGATAAGTCGCATGTAAATTATTAAGTGATGTTTTACCAGCCAAGTAATTGATCGTTGCCGGTATCGAAAAATTGATCACACCTGTTGGTAACAAGGGAATAAAGTCAGTGGGTGCTAAATACTGTGGATCGCTAGACCACGATTCCCATTGATCATTTGCATTTAATGTACTCACTGATTGAGGGTAATAAAATTTTCCATTTTTATAAACTGAGTTGGGTCCCATCGAAACAAGTCGGTCGCTCCATATATGGACTATCGCCGGTTTACCGACATCTTCAGCCGCTACGGTCATTTCTAATTTAAAGCTGGAATCAGTTTCTTGACTAAAGTTAAAAGTCGGTTGTTTTGATTGCACATGAATAGTATAGGAAAAAGGATTCGCAGTACTGTATTGTGCATTACCCGCTTGTGTAGCTGTCAACCGACAATCTCCTTCTTTTAACAATCTGATTTTGTTACCTTGTAAACTACATATTTTTGGAGTAGTGACAGTTACATTAATTGGATTACCCGATGTTCCACCTGTTGTGACTAAAGTTAATACTTCTCCTTTGACTTTAGCAGAAAAAATAGTGTCAGGAATTGTTTTTATTTCAATTTGTTGTACACGACAGGTTTGTGCTTGTAAATCTTGGGTATCGGAAAAGACAATATCTTTACCAAAAACGACATTTTTGCCGATTTTACAATTCACTATTTCTGTATTGTCTACAATAGTCAAATTTTCAAGTACTGAAGTTTTAGGAGATTCGCAGGTGACAACACCCGATAAAGTGCCGCAATTGATAGTTGTATCAACGGGCACAGCAATATTACGCAAAATGGAATGATCACACTCTGCATAAGTTTGTACTGGTAGCAGTATCAGCAATCCTACTGCTAATTTCTTGAGTAAATTTTGATTCATTTTGTTGCCTCGAAGTTTTAAAGTTGAGAATCGCCCCTAACCCTTCCTTAGTTAAGGAAGGGGAATTTGTTTTCTCCCCTTCTTTTCAAGGAGGGGCAGGGTGGTTAGTAGATGAATCCTCCTGCTCTCATACAGTCATAAGTAGACATCTCTTGGTGTTCGGAGCAATACTTCTCTCTTTCTTTCCGCGCCTGTTCTCTTTCCCATTCCGCTGCGTCAAAGAATTCTTTGATGTATTTTGCGGTTTCAGTTTCTTTCTTAGCATAAGCGATTGCACTCGGCATCTTCAGTAACAAGTGTGCTTTATGCAAAGCATCAATTTGTGCTTTACTAAGTACAGCAACATCGTCTTCTGACAGTGCGTCAGCTTGCGCTTGCCAAAAAGTTGACAGTTGTCCTGTAGTCAACGCCTTAGCTTGAGTGGGGGTGAATGCCTTTATGACTTCATCCGATACACCAGAGACATCTAACTGTGCCACCTGTTCAGGTGTTAATGCCTGTATTTGGGATGCACTCATCAGATTGAAATATTTAGGCGACATGAACTTTATCCGCTTAGTAGTGAGTGCTTGTATCTGTTGAGTAGACAATGCCTGAATATACGCATCAGAAAGCTGTTTGAATTTCTCGTCAGACACCTTTGTGATATCCAGATAACTGAAATCCTTAGCGGTTAATTTATCAAATAAGTAATATGACCCTGTGTAGTTTGTGATATCCAGATCACTAAAACCCTTAGCGGTTAAGTAATCTGACCAGTAATATGACCATGTGTAGACAATATTTGTTTGTTCAATAAACGCTCGCCTTTGAGCATCTGTCAACCAGAGAAAATCAAAAACATACCACTGAGCGTTGCTCAATTTAGCAAGTTGGTTGACTGTCAGATAGTTCACTTGATCATCAGGGGCACAAGATTCACCAAAAGTTCTGTTCGCAAATTGTTTGAGCTGTTCATCACTAAAAGCCCATATTTTAAGTACTGGAACTTGCTCAGGCGTAAAATGGCAAATAGCCCTCACATCCAATGAGCGGAAGTTTTCCTCCGTTGCCCAACTCAACTTCTCAACTGAAAGCAAAGGATAGTCTTTATAGAAGTTTATATAAAACAACCAATGCTTGTCTAACCCAGCCACTTGTCTACGGGATAACACGTTAATTTGGGTGACGCTGGGATTAATCTCTCCGATTTGTTCTGGGGTCATCACCGCTAGTTGGGTGGCTGTTAAACGATATAATAAGTCATGCATACCACTTCTCATTATCCCAATGATATTGAGTGGCCATAATTTCAGGTAACGTAGTTCAACTGATTCAATCGGCATCAAGAATTGCCATCTACTAAGTAAGGATTGATCCTCCTTCATGACATTATCAGCCAGCAAAAGAGCTATTTTTTGTTCGTCTGTCAACATGCCAATCTGCTTTTCAGATAACCCATCTTCACCATTTTTCACCAATACTCGAAGTTGATCAGTGTTTAAAACGCGCACTTGTTCCTTAGTGAGGTCAGCCAATTGCTCATTGCTCAATGCTTGCACTTGTTCTAAAGAAAGTGCCTTGATATGTTCCAATGTCAATACATTTATCCGGGGACCATTGTCGTCTCGAACTAACCCTCTAATTTGTTCAGGTGTCAGTGATTTGATATGTTCCACCGTCATTGCACTGATTTGTTCTCGTCTTAAAATGCTAAAACCATGATATTTAATCAATGCTTGCACTTGCGCTACAGTCATTTTAGGGAAATAAGCCGTTGGAATATCGATCACTTGTCCTTTTGATAACAAGCTGATACGTTTCTCAGTTAAGAAATGTACATAAGCATCTCCCATTTCTGTTACTTGTTGATAAGTTAAAACCAATACTTGTTCATCTGTAAAAGCTTTTAATTGCTCAACAGAAAAAGCACGTAACTGTGCCACTTTAAGATAAACTATCTCTGTCTTACTGAGTGTGAGTATGTGTTCTGTGGTCAATTTAGCCAATGCACTGGGCTGGATGGCTGAAACTTGGAATTCATCCCATAGAGTGAATTGGGCTGGCGTAAAATTTCCTATTTGTTCCGCATTCAACCGACTGATGAAAGAGCTTAACTAGATTGCTTTACATATATTTAAATGTATGTAACAATGAATAAGTAAATTGAAAACGTATCTCGCCGTAGAGGTTCTACGGTCGTTTACGTTAATGCGGCATACACCTCACAAATGGATTCGCGTAACGGGACTCTCTCTGGGAAACGATGCGGGGATAAATTTTACTGTGAAAACGGGGAGGTGTTGCAAGCTGACCTAAACGCTGCACGAAACGTTTTAGCAAGATTATACGATCAAGAGATAGATCGATGGACACCTTATAAACAGGTTAAAGCCATATTGCTAAAACGAACCAGTGCCATTCGGTTGAAACTGCTCAACCAGGATTCTAGTTGCAAGCCTTTTGGTTTATCAACAGAAAGCGAATTATCAAATACATACATTTAAATATGTTTTTTGAAGCAGGTAGGCATTTCTACCATTTGTTCCTTGGTAAATGCCACAATATGAGTTTTCGTCAACTCACTGATTTTTTTGCTATCGCGGGCTAAAGTTTCAAGGTGTTCCTTATTCAACCAAGGAATTTGATGATTACCCAACCAAGCAATATGATGGGGTTGTAGAACGTTTATGAGACCTGATCCAAGTCCTTGAATTTGTTCCTTTGTAAATGCCATCATCTGTTCTGGCCAGAAAGGGAAAGTGGTTTTTTGCGATCCACCAAATAAATTTGTTCTCCCCATTAATGTACTTAACTGAGACACAGAAAATGCAACGATTTGTGAAGGTGATAACACTTCGAGTTGAGTCGCAGAAAGTGTCTTTATCTGTTCATCTGTCAATGCTTGAATTTGTGGAACACTGAGGGTTTTGATGTGATCTTTAGTTAAACGACCCACTTGTCCCACTGATAACACAGCGATTTGTGCGGGTGTTAATGACATGATTTGTTCACGAGTTAATTTAGCTATCTGTGAATTCGTCCATCCTTTCACTTGTTCAATGTAAGGAGCTGTCACTTCTTGTGAAATACCCCATTTGTCAAAGTATAAATTGGGTGATAACCCATATACCTCTCTATAACCGACATAAAAGAGATGATCTGGGGGAAGTTCACGCACATCGGGATGTAATTCAATTAGCTCACTGACCATTGCTTTTTTGACTTCCATGGCAACAGGTAACTTCTCAGCCTTTCCATCCCAAGCGACTTGCGTAGTATCACCCTGACGCGCCTTATATTGACCCGACGTATAAGAAACGATGAAAAAAGCAATTGCATTACTCTGGATGCGATTCAAATCAGGTAGAAAACGCACTTTCAATGGCATGGCTTTATCAGAAGCGATCTGTATTTCTTGTGGTAAATTGAAGCAAAATCTCACCGTACTGTCACTGGCTTTGCCAATGCCTTTATTATTAAGCATCATGGCATCATCACCACAGTAGTAAATTTCTTGTCCCAATTTAACGCCTTCAGCCAACATCGCATTGGGTCCTAACAACACAAAATCTAACTCACTTCCTGCTTCTACGATGATATCGTCCAATAAAACCGGTTGTGTCGTATCACCTTGTAATTTACCGCTTATTGAGCCTCCAATAACGCGAGTGGCTGGCGCAAATTGGACGTTTTGGAGATGACCTTGATTGTCAATAATACCGGCGATTGTGCCACCATTAACTTGGCTTTCTTCAGTCACCGTCACATTTTCTAATTGACCTTCATTTTGTACCGTACCTGAGATTTGACCGCCTTGAATGACACCATTCTTAGTCAACGTGATGTTTGTGAATGCACCTTCATTTTTTACGGTGTGATCGATAATCATGTTACTAATCACGCTATTTTTACCAAACGCTTGTGTGGTTTGTGCTACCGTTTTTCCTCTGCCGTTACAAGCATCATCCACAAAAGCGTCGCCTTTAAGCACAGAACAAGGCTTAGGTGGATTCACTTGGAAAGTTTGTGTTTCAGACACATAATAAAACACATCATCCCCTGCTTGTTCCGCTTGTACGACACAAGCACCGGGTTTTAGAATTTTCACAACATTTTCCACGACAACACAACTATCATTACCCATTTGTCCTAAAAATTTCACAGGTAAATTAGAACTGGCTGTTGCTTGTAAAACAATGTCACTATCACCCACCTCGCTGTCGAGTAATGTTTCAAAACTCAACACTTGTTCTATTTTTCCCGGAACAAAGGTATTTCCACGACATTCTGTTAAAGATTCTCCCGAAACTAGCGGAATTTGAGCCAATTGTTCTGTACTGATTTGCGCTTGTATACATTCAGATAAAGTCGCTAAAGCCTGAGTATTGAAATTTTGAAAAAACTCAACTGGTATTTGACTGATTTCTTTAATAATATTAACATCAGACCCCATTTTAACCCGTTGATAACTGCCTAATGCAATAATAGTCCCTTTAAAAGTCACTTCCGCAACAGTTGCCCCAGGTAAAATAGTCGCGTTTTCTAAACAACCGCCGGTCAATTGTGTACCGGGTAATAAAATGATGCCACTGAGACAACCGCCAACGGGAGAAGTATTTTGCACTCTTCCGCACACATTACCACCCGTAAATGCACCACCCCTAAAATTAAAATCGCAAGCAATACCTTGATTTTTCACAAAACCAGAAAGCACACCGCCTTTTATTTTCCCACTGGCAGTCACCGTTACATTAGATAACCATCCTTGATTTTCGGCTTGATTACAAATCGTTGCATCGCTCGTACTACTACCAGCACTGACTAACAAAGGCTTAGCGAAAACATCACCGCCCGAATTACACACGCTATTCACAATTTCTACGCCATTTTTTTCAAACACATCACAAGCACGCTTAGGAATAAAAGCAGTGGTAGGTGGAATAGTGGGAGTCGTTGTATCTGTTGGCGTTTCTGTAGTGACAGCTAAATTGATCGTCACTGTAGGTGCAGCATTAAATTCGGCATTACCGGCTTGATCAGCTTCCAACGTACAACTGCCAGCCGCTATAAAACGAATTTCATGACCTGACACGGTACACATCTGTGGCGTTTTGCTGGTAAATGCGACAAAATTTCCAGAATCACCACCAATAGCGTTTAATGTCACAGCATGACCCACAACTAAAGAAGTTGACACCGGTTCTACATAAATCGCTTGGTCTTTCTTAGTAAGTTCGTAAACCGCTTCGATAATATTGAAAGTTTGAGTAACCGTGGGAGCTGGTTCATAATTATTGTTACCCGCTTGATTAGCAACGAGTATACATGTTCCTTTGCCATGAATTTTGACAACCTGATCGATTAGGCTACAACCACGACTGGCTGGATCGACGGTCACAATGACTGGATCGCCTGAATCTGCTTTTACCGTGATATTAAAATCGGGATCACCAACAATTCTATCTGGAATGGGATCAAAAGTGATGGTTTGAAGACTGCGGTGTAAAGTAAAATTGGCTTCACACGTTAAAGAAGTTTGATCTCCCATGACTTGAAAAGAAATAGGATTTTGTGTACCAAAACAACTCCAGTCTTCAAATTTGGCGTTACTCAGCGTTGGCGTAGCTTGTAATGTTTCTCGCGTATTGAGATAATAAGTTTGTGTACAATGGGTTGCGCCGTCACCGCAATCAATAGGACCTGTATCTGATGTACCATTACTTGAACCTGTGACTTTACCCGGACCATTGATTGTGATAGTTATTTTATAGAGTTGGCTAAAATAAGCTGTGCAAAACCGAGCACCACTCATGATCACTTTTCCATCTGCACAATCAGTATGTCCTCCCCAACCATTGAAAACAGAAAGTGGTCCTTCTGCAACTGGAGTGAATGTAACCGTTGAAGCTGTTTTAACCATTTTTTTACAGGTTTCTGCGCAAACGACTACCCCTTTAGAGTCTCTTTTACAATCACTAGTTTGACATTGTAATTCTGGTTCAGATGTTGTGACTTTACCACTGCCAGAGCCTTCAACTGAAAGAGAAATTTTCATCTCTGTTGGGGTTGGTTCAGGAGGAGGATCAGAAGGTGATGAACCACCGCCTGTGCAGGTTGAAGTTTTATCCGAACATGCCGCTAAACAAGCACCGGAATCACTGTATTCTGTATGATTTTCAAAGCAATAACATTTGCTACCAGAAGGCATACAACCAGCCATCGCAAAATCAAATAATAAAAAATTTAAGAGTATCAAGTAAATTAGGTTAAGTGGCGAGAATCTTTTAGACTTCTTTCGTGAAAGCGTGAATGGAGTGGTGAACATTATTTCGTTTCCCATTGAGTTGATGATTATCATACAGTTACGTTCAAGCTTATACAAAAGTGATATGTTTCAGCTACAGTGAATAGTGATAAATTATTGAATATAATATATAAAATTGTTTTTGGTTGCAAACTTATTTAACTAAATTTTGTAATAAGAACAATAAAATTACGACTGATTCGTGCGAAAGTCTCTTCATTTATATCGAACTCATGTTAACTATAGGCAATAAAATACACGAACGACTATGTTAATAGTGCAATGAAATGTTAGCAGAATTTAGTAGGAAATATTAAAACGTTTGATAAATTGAGTTAATAAATCAACCATTATTTGTAACCGATCTAAGGCAATAAATTCATCGGGTTGATGCGCTTGTGCAATATCGCCTGGACCTAAAACAATCGTTTGAATATCCAGTGCTTGCAAGTAAGGGGCTTCTGTACCAAAAGCAACACTTTGTGCGGTATGTTGAGTAAGACGTTCTGCCGTTTTGACTAATTCAGCTTCTGCCGCCGTTTCCATCGCTTCAATACCCTCAAATAGGGGAAAAATATTGATTTCTAATTGGCTATTTTCTAAGACTTTTGCAATGCGATCGCGCAATATCTGTCTTAATTCAGCCAGTTGCATACCAGGTAATGGACGTAAATCAATATGTAATTCGCATTCAGCACAAATACGATTAGGATTGTCACCACCGTGAATATGACCTAAATTTAATGTTGGAAAAGGTACTTTAAACAAAGGATTTTGGTGATTCGCTTGTAGTTCTTGTCGCCATTGTAGTAGTGTACCGAGTACTTGATACATTCCTTCTAATGCGCTATTACCTAAAGTGGGATCGCTAGAATGACCGGATTGACCACGTAGACGGATGGCTTCCATCAAAATACCTTTGTGCATCCGAATCGGTTGTAAATTTGTGGGTTCACCAATAATCGCGTAACGTGCTTTTGGACGTCCCAATTGTACCAAGGCTTTGGCACCGCTCATATTGGTTTCTTCATCGGCAGTTGCTAAAATAATCAGGGGGTGTCGAAATTGTTTGGCTTGAAATCGGGCTGCTGCAGTCAGTGCTAAAGCAAAAAACGCTTTCATGTCGGCAACGCCAAGTCCATATAATCGATTGTTTTTTTCGGTCAGATAAAAGGGGTCGGAGGTCCAATGTTCAAAATTATAAGGTACCGTATCGGTATGTCCCGCAAGCACTAAACCACCTTCTCCTGTGCCTAACGTAGCGAGTAAATTATATTTGTCTGGATGATCGGGTATAGATAGTATTTCGCAGTTAAAACCAAGACTTTCACACCAAGTTGCCAATTTTTCTATTATACTTCGATTACTTTGATCTAGTTGTGGGCTAACGCAACTTACTGAAGGAATTGCAATTAATTCTCTGATCATTGTGCGTAAGCTAGGAATAGTCATAGGTTGCTTAAATTATCTTACAATACCACGGGTTGATTGTTGTAAAAAAGTAACGAGGAGATTAATTTCGGAATGGCTAACACTGCGTTCTTTAAGAATTTCAATAGCTTGTTCAGTAGTCAAATTTTGTTTGTAAATAATCTTATAGGCTTCATGTAAAGCTCTGATTGTTTCACTACTGAATTGGTGTCTTTTTAATCCCTCTTTATTGATGCCATAAGGTGTTGCACGGTTGCCCCATACAGTAATATAAGGGGGTACATCTTTGAAAATAATGGAACCTGCTCCGGCAAAACTGTATGCGCCCATAGCACAAAATTGATGTACGCCAGTAAAACCGCCTAAAATGACGTAATCGCCGATATGTACATGCCCAGCAAGTGATGCACCGTTGGCGAAAACGGTATGATTACCAACATGACAATCATGAGCAAAATGGGTATAAGCCATAATCCAATTATCATCACCTATTTGCGTGATACTACCTCCCTGTACTGTTCCGCGATTCATGGTGCAATATTCACGAATTTCGTTATTATTGCCAATTTTTAAACAGGTATCAGGTTCGCCCGAGTATTTCTTGTCTTGTGGATTATCGCCTAGTGAAGCAAATTGGTAAATTCTGTTATTGCAGCCAATTTGCGTGGGTCCCTTAATCACAACATGCGGTCCAATCCAAGTACCTGCTCCAATTTCAACCTGAGCACCTATAATTGTATAAGGACCGATTTCAACATTGCTGTCTATTTTTGCTTTGGGATCAACGATTGCGCGAGAATGGATCAAGTGGGTATATCCCTTTTCATACACATCAACTCTGCGCTGGCTGCCAATTTGTCTTCAACGTGAGAGGTTGCTGTATATTTCCAAACCCCCCGTGTCATGCGAATTAATTTAACGTTGATTAGCAGTTGATCGCCGGGTTCGACCGGTTGCTTAAAGCGTGCGTTGTCTATACCCACGAGATAATAGAGAGAGTGATTATCTGGTTGTGCTTCACTGGTTTTAAAGGCAAGTACACCGGTGGCTTGTGCCATGGCTTCTAAAATAAGTACGCCCGGCATTATTGGACGATGTGGAAAATGTCCTTGAAAAAAAGGTTCATTGATAGTGACATTTTTAATCGCGGTCAACGATTCACCCAAAATACACTCAGTCACACGATCAATGAGCAAAAACGGGTAACGATGTGGCAGATGCTGAAAAATTTGGTGAATATCCATGCTATTCATAGATTATTTACCACATGTAAGTAACAAAAATTGGAAAAATAATGTCATGAGAAATGAGTCGTTTATAGAGCAATTATGCATTGTTGGTATAATTAAGGTTGAGAGTTATTTTATTGTATGTGCTAACGTTTGTAGATGCTTTGCGATTTCATCTAATTGTTTAAAGCGATGATAGTTACGCCGCCAACGTGTATTGGTTTGTAAAGGTGTACCAGAGGAATAAACGCCCGGCGTTAAAATAGATTGTAGCACGATCGATCCACCTGTGACATGGACATGATCGACTAATTCAATATGTCCAACGATGCCAACACCACCGGCAATTGTGCAGTAACGTCCAATGCGCGTGCTACCCGCAATACCGACGCATCCCGCAATCGCAGTGTGTTCACCAATATGTACATTATGAGCAATTTGTACTTGATTGTCTAATTTTACACCTTGATTGATCACTGTATTTTCTAAAGCACCTCGATCAATCGTCGTATTTGCACCGATTTCTACATCATCACCAATGACAACACAGCCTAGTTGCGGTATTTTTATCCACACGCCATTGTCATTTGCAAGTCCAAATCCATCAGCACCAATGACGGCACCGGGATGGATTAAAACACGTTTACCCAATTGACTGTCTGCACAAATTGTCACATTTGCCATTAAACGACAGCCTTCATCAATGGCTACATTTTTACCAATGACACAACCCGCACCAATGCTAACATCTTGATGAATAACGGTATCCGCCTCAATAACCGCATGTGCACCAATTGAAACTCGAGCATCAACTTGTGCCGTTGGACTTAACCAAGCAGTAGGATGAATACCGATTTCAATTGGTTTAGGTGGATTTAACAAATTGACTGCTTTTGCATAGCCCACATAAGGATTAGACATTATCAACATAGGTGAAGTACAATAATGGCTATCTTTATCGGCAATAATAATCGCGGCAGCATGAGTTTTAACTAAATCATTACGATATAAGTGATTGGTAAAAAAACTCACTTCATTTTCTTTCGCCGTTTTTAAAGTTGCAATGCCGACAATAGACAAATCAGACGATGTCCCAACCAGTCTAGCCCCAATTTGTGTTGCCAATTGGCTAAGTTTCATGATTTTGCACCTAAAACAGGTTAATTATCGACGTAAACGATTTAAAATATCATCGGTAATGTCGATCTTTTCACTCGCCCACACCACGCCATCGGTCAAAATCAAATCATAGTCATCTTCTTTGGCAACCGTTTGAATGACATCGAAAATTTGTTTTTGCAATTTACTCAATTCTTCATTACGACGCACATTTAAATCACGACGTGCATCTTCTTGGTCACGCACTAAATCACGTTGTAAATCTTGTAATTCACGGGTTAAATTTTTGAGTTCAGAATCACTGATAACAGAGGAATCTTTATTAATCCGTGCTTCTAAACGTTCGACAGATTGTTGCTTTTTTAGAATGTCTTTTTCTTTGGGCGCGAACTCTTTTTCTAGCCGTTTATTTGCGGCTTCAACTTGTGGGGCAGAATCCATAATTTTAACAACATTGACAAATCCAATTTTCAACTCGGCGGCTGAAACTGGTAATGCAAGTATTAAACAACAAAATATTAATATACTGCGATGTAATTTCAAAGTAAACTCCTTGATTATTAAGTGGTAAATATGTAGTAAGACCGTAGTTAATTTAGTTGCTCGATTGTACTTTAAGCATTTCACAATATTCAGGCACGATCTCAATACCGATTGCGTTTCGCTGCATTCGATTGGCAACAATAAGCGTCGTGCCAGAACCCATAAATGGATCAAGAATAGTATCTTTTTCTTTAGTAAACAAGCGAATAAACCATTCGGGTAAACCTTCTGGAAAAGCTGCACTATGATTTTTATTGCTACATTCAGTGGCTAGATGTAACACATTAGTTGGATAGGCTTTATCTCGATCACACCAGTTTGAAATATTTTTGCCAAATCCACTACCGACTTTGGAATTATCACGCATTTTGTCGGTTTCAGAAAGATGTTTTAGTCTTGATTTTGCCCATTCTCCCATTGGTACCATGACTTCTTCTTGATACATATTGAATTTGCGGTTTTTATTGAACTGCAACAGTCTCTCCCAAGCGTCACGAAAACGGTTGGGCCATTTGCCAAGATAACAATTTTTCTTATGCCAAATAAATTCTTCTGTCCACAACCAGCCTTGTTGACGCATGGCTAAAATAAGTTCGAGTACGTAAGTGCTGCGTTCGCCACGAACCACTTTTTCTTTAATATTTAATACAAAAGTACCAGTAGGCTTTAAAACCCGCAAAAGTTGTTCGCTAATTGGTAAAAACCATGCCACATACTCATCATGAGGAATGCCGCCATAAGTGTGTTTGCGTTGATCCGCGTAAGGGGGTGATGTCACAATCAAATCTATTGTATTATCCTGAATTTGTTTCAGTTTTTCTGTGCAGTCACCTTGGTAAATTTCAATGGTTATTTCCATTTTAATCCAATAACTTAGAAAGTGGTACCAATGTTAAATTGGAAAAACTGCGTTTGATCACCGTCTAATTTTTTCAATGGTTTGGCGAAACTAAAACTCAGCGGTCCCAAAGGTGATATCCAAATCGCTGATACGCCTGCTGAATAACGTAGTAAATCAGTTTCAAATGATTCATTGTCACCATAAACGTTACCTACGTCTAAAAATGCAGAAATTCTAAATGAATGTATGTTTTTAGTAAATGGTACCGGTAAGATCAATTCAGCATTACCCACAACTTTCAAGTTTCCCCCATAAGGACGCTCGTTGGAATCCAATGGACCTAAGGTATTTTCTTTAAATCCTCTGACAGAATAAGGACCGCCCGCGGTATAATTTTCAAAGAAGGGCAGTACGCCACTGTTGCTGTAACCATCACCATAGCCAACATCTCCTTTTAATAGTAACACGTAGTCTTTTGTAATGGGATAAAGCCAGTTGTGACGATAATTGATTTTATAATAAGGTAAGTCACTAAAAGGTAATGCAATTTCTGCACTGACCAATTGTAACACGCCTTCAGTGGGCAATAAAGTTCGATTACGCGTATCTTTAGCCCAACTCGTTGTTAGTCGATAGGAATTGTAATCATCACCATATTTATCAACAAAATCAAATAATTCAGTTGCAGAATAGCTGGTAGTGTTTAAGTGAGTGTTATCAAATTCAAATCCTAAACCAATATCGTTATATTCGCTAATAGGTATGCCATAATTTATTTTGCCGCCATATACGTCGGTGGTGTAATAACTTAGGTTGGCTGCTTCTGCATCAGTTTTTCTGGAAAAAACGGTTAATCCACGACTGACACCGTCAATTGTAATGTAGGGATCAAAGTAGGAAAGGCTATAAATTCTATCGACTTCGCTGTTGCTAAAACTCACACCAACCCGTTTGCCAGTGCCTAAAAAATTGTCTTGTATAATGCTGGCATTGAATTGTACTCCGTAAGTTTGTGAGTATCCCACACCCGCAACAATGTTACCGGCTGGTTTTTCAACAACGGTATAATTAACATCAACCATGTCGTCATTGCCCGGCACTAAAGGAGTTTCAACTGCGACTTGATCGAAATAGTTCAAGCGTTCCAAGCGTTCTCGTGAGCGTTTGATATTGCTTAATGATAACCAACCTCCTTCCATTTGACGCATTTCACGGCGTAATACTTCATCACGAGTCCGACTATTACCAGCAAAATTGATTCGTCGCACGTAAACACGTTTACCCGGGTCAACTACGAAAGTTAAAGCAACGGTTTTATTTTTTTCGTCAAAATTTTGTAATGGATTAATATCTGGTGAAAAATAACCTTCGTCACCAATACGTTCGGTAATGGCTTCAACACTTTCTGAGATTTTTTTGCGGGAAAACATATCGCCGGTTTTCGTGGTCAATTTTTTGATCAACTCTTCTTCTAAAACCGCTTGATTAATCAGTAAATCATCCATACGATGCACTTCTAACTTGGTTTCAGAAACAATATATTGATCGCCTTCTGTAAGGTTGATGGTCACGTACACATTTTTTTTATCTGGCGTGATAGAAATTTGAGTAGAATCAATGTTAAATTTGGTATAACCTCGATCTAAATAGAAGGAACGTAAAGTTTCCAAGTCAGCAGCCAATTTTTGTCTCGCATATTGATTATCTTTAGTAATCCAAGACAGCCAGCCACCGGTGCTGAGTTGCATTTCATCTAACAATTGATTATCTGTAAAGGCTTGATTACCGATAATAGCAATTTGATGAATAAGTGCGATTTCACCTTCAATCACATCGATATTGATTGCCACTCGATTATGACTTGCAGGTACTACCGTTGATTTGACACGCACCGCATATTTGCCTAAATTAAAATATTGTCGCTGCAACTCTAATTCTACTTTTTCTAACAAAGACTGATTAAACACACGTCCTTCGGTAAACTCAATGTTCGCCAATGCAGTTTTTAACTCTTCACTAGTAATATCCTTGTTACCAGTCAATGTAATTTTTAAAATAGCCGGTCTTTCTTCCAGTTGTATAACAAGCACATCACCATCGCGCAGTAAGCGAATATCTTTAAAATGACCTTCAGCAAATAAGGCGGTAATGGCGTCATTCGCTTTATGTTGATCGAATTGCTCGCCAATTTTAACCGGTAAATAATTAAATACCGTGCCCACTGAGATTCGCCTAAGTCCTTCTAATCTAATATCTTTTATAATAAAAGGTTCAAAAGCAGAAACAGTCGTACTAAAAATCAGTAACAAGCTGAAAATAGTGAATAAACGATTTAAAGTATTCAATGTGAATAACCTTGTTAGCTAGTAAATAAAGATGAGTATGATACACAAACCGGCATCATCTCTAAAGTATTCATGATTTGTCGGTATTATAAATTCAATTAGCGAATTAGTTTAGACTTAAAAAGAGAGGACATTAAATCCACATAAATTGTGATCATCGCACAAATGGATAAAAATAGGCAAGAAGCCAGTTTCATTTGGCAACCCGCAAAAATTAATCAATCACATTGCCTCAGTTAAAAATTATCCTATAGTGTTTTTTAGCCCAAAAACTTATAATTAACGCTTTTTAGACTCTAATGGAGTAAAGTTGAATGACAATTGAACGCACCTTATCTATTATTAAACCTGATGCTGTGGCAAAAAATGTAATTGGTGAAATTTACGCATGTTTTGAAAAAGCGGGCTTAAAAGTAATTGCAGCTAAAATGTTACATCTTTCACGCGAACAAGCAGAAGGGTTTTATGCGGTGCATAAAGAAAGACCTTTTTTCAAAGACTTAGTTGATTTTATGATTTCAGGTCCAGTGATGGTGCAAGCACTTGAAGGTGAAAATGCTATCCAAGTGAATCGTGATTTGATGGGTGCAACTGATCCTAAAAAAGCTGCAGCCGGTACTATTCGTGCAGATTTTGCTTCCACTGTTGACGAAAATGCGGTGCATGGTTCAGACGGTGCTGATACCGCGAAAGTTGAAATCGCTTATTTTTTTAAAGATGGCGAAGTTTGTCCACGTACTCGATAATTATTTAATAATTTGATTTACCTGATTAATACCGATCAGGTAAATTTATTCATCCCAATTTATGACTAAGCGTATGATTAATTTGCTTAATTTAGACCAAGAAGACCTTGCCGCATTTTTTACCACGCTGGGCGAAAAATCATTTCGTGCTACCCAAGTATTGCAATGGATACATCAAGTTGGGATCACAGATTTTGATAAAATGACCAATCTCAGCAAATCATTGCGTCAACGCTTACAACTGGAAACTTGTCTTGCTTTTCCCACTTTGGTTAATCAGCAAATTTCACAAGACGGTACGTATAAATGGTTGCTACAATTAGATAATAATAATTACATTGAAACTGTTTTTATTCCCGAAGATGATCGGGGCACTTTATGCATTTCTTCGCAAATCGGTTGCGCTTTGGAGTGCAGTTTTTGTGCGACTGGTAAACAAGGTTTTAATCGCAATTTAACGGTAGGTGAAATTATTGGACAATTGTGGTTGGCAGAACAAACTTTGCGGCAAGAAGAAATTTTTTGTCAAACCAATCCAAATCGTGCGATTAGTAACGTTGTGTTGATGGGTATGGGCGAACCTTTAGCTAACTTCAACAATGTGGTTAAAGCGGTTAAACTAATGCAAAACGATTTTTGTTACGGACTTTCATGGCGACGGGTAACCATCAGTACAGCGGGCATTGTACCGGCTATTTCGCGCTTAAAAACTCAATGCAGTGCCAATTTAGCAATTTCCTTACATGCGCCTAATGACGAATTACGTAATCAATTGGTACCAATTAATAAAAAATATCCTCTCAATCAACTGATGGCGGCGTGTCGAGATTATGTAAATCATGATGCGCGTTGTCGAATTACATTTGAATATGTGATGTTAAAAGAAGTTAATGATACGCCAGCACATGCACGCGCTTTACTAAAATTATTACGCGGCATACCTGCTAAAATCAATTTAATTCCATTTAATCCCTTTGCGGGTTCAACATATCAACGTTCAACACCAGAAGCAATTGAACAATTTCGTGATATATTAATGCAAGCTGACGTATTAACGGTTACCCGCAAAACGCGTGGTGATGATATTGATGCGGCTTGCGGACAACTGGCTGGTAAAATACAAAATCGTAGACAGCCAATGATTTTTATTTAAATACAAAGGATTATATATGCAATTCAGCAGTATGTGGCGATTAAAAATCGTTATGTTATTCTTGCTGATGAGCGGTTGTGGCGGCACAAAAAATATTCAAGATGATGACTATGTGCCTGATAAAGCAGCAACAATTAATTTACAATTGGGTATCGCTTACATGAATCGTAATGACAACCCCACTGCCATGACGCGCTTGAAAAAAGCGGTGAGAATAGACCCCAATTACGCCGATGCGCATAATGCATTGGCTGTTTTATACGAACGTTTAGGGCAAGATGAATTTGCTAAACAAGAATATGAAATTGCACTGGCTTTAAAACCTAATGATTCATCTATCCAAAATAATTATGGACAATATTTATGTAAAAAAGGTGAACCTGAACGCGCAGAACAACATTTTTTACTCGCACTAGATGATCCACTTTATCAACAACCTGAAATACCTTATACTAACGCGGGCATGTGTGCAATGCGTAATAATCAACTTGATAAAGCAGAAACTTATTTTCGTAAAGCACTGACACAAAGTCCCAGTTTAGCACCAGCCCTATTTCAAATTGCTAACGTAGCTTACGAAAAAAAACGTTACCAAGAAGCCCATGATTATTTAACACGCTACCTTGCAACCACCAAACATAATCCACAAACATTATGGTTAGGTATTCGCATTGAACGTGCGTTACATAATGAAGATGCTGAAGCAAGCTATGCAATGCTACTTCGCTCCCAATTCCCTGATTCTGAAGAAACTCAATTACTTAACCAATAGAAAATCATGACTAACTTATCCTCCTTTATTTATCCTGAAGAAACTGACAAATTGAATAAAATCCCAGTTGAAGATGCTGAATCAAAACAAGTTGATATGAAAGAAAACCCGATTGATGGAACCACTATGGTCAATGTGGACGTAGCAAATGATGACAGCAATATCATACAAACGGCAACCGAATCAACGGATGTAGAAAAAAATACTACTGATGAAAAAGCAGAAAGCAACTACAAACAAGATGACACCCATATTATGCAAGATACCATCATGATGACGATAGAGGGTGATCTAATTGCTAAACCAGAATCACCGGAAAAAGAAGAGCTAACGACCGATTTGACTACCATGAAACCCGGTGAACAATTACGTTATCTACGTGAACAAAAAAGATTTTCTGCTCAACAAATTGCTGATCGCTTATATTTAAGCCTATATATTATTCAAGGTATTGAAGCAGATGATTATCAACATTTACCTCCCTCTATTTTTGTGCGTGGATATTTTCGTAACTATGCAAAATTATTGGAAATTCCAGTAGAACCCTTATTAGACGCTTACACTAATTTAACTGGAAGTAAATCGTTACCCCCTTTAACCCCTCAAATAAAGCAAAAAGAACAATCCAAGAGTAGTGATTCATGGGTTAAAGCAGTGACATTTACGATCGTTATCGTCAGTATGGCACTCATGGCATTATGGCGTATTTATCCTAATATCAATGAATCAGACGGAGAAACGAAAGAACCGGCTAATGCTGAATTGGGTGAAGCAGTTGCTCTTCCCTTGCAACCCTTTACTCCTATTGCCTTAAGTGAACAACCCACAGATACAAATGGTGATTTTATGCCTCCCTTGGAAGGTTCTACAGAAGGCGATGATGTGACTAGTGTTCTACCATTGGTGGGTATCCCTGTCGATTCAACAAAAACTAGCGAGCAAGTCGGTGTTCAACCAACAACTGAAACTACAGTAGAAACGCCTGCAGCACCGGTTGATCCACGCTCTATGATTTTACATTATCAATATGAATCATGGACTCGAGTGGTCGATAAAAACGATAAAAAAGTATATGAAGGTATTCCCAAAGCCGGCGAATCAATTTCGGTGAAAGGCGAACCCCCCTTTAAAGCCCGATTTGGTGTTATTGAAGGTATTAGTGTTGAATACAAAGGCGCAAAAACGTCACTAACAGATTATGATAATCTCAATGGTAGGAGTGTCACTATTGGTGAAGCAATAGTAGAATAATGTGAGTTGCGTCAGTTCGTAGGGTGTGATACATCCTTTGGCAACCAAGGTATATGGCACTCTACGCTGCTGGACTCAAAATTATGTAACAATATTATCACATAATGTATAATTTGATTATTGATTAGTATAATTTTTTATTAAAGCGAATATCGCATACTATTAAACGAATGATATGAGCCAAATAAGCCAACTCAGCAAATTATCTAAAAAAGAATTATTGATATTATTATCAACACTACTAGACGAACAAAAAGCATCAAAATCACAATGGGATCAACTATATTCCTATTTTAAAAAGTTAGGAACTGATCCTACTGAAAATATTAAAATCATTGTGGAACATTTAGGTAAAATTCTTGGCAGTGGTTGTGCTGCTTCAAAAAACATATTTAAATGTATGTATTTGATAATTCGCTTTCTG
>DYNN01000199.1 GCA_020721045.1 Thiomargarita sp.
ACTTATCCACTATTACATACATTTAAATATATGTAAAGCAATCTAGTTAAGCTCTTATTCATGTACTTGTTTTCTATGCCATATACTGGGCTAAAACATGCCTTGGAAGCACGTGATTTTGAAGAAGGAATACGTAAATTAGCCAAAATTCGTCGTATTATTCTCATCAATTTGACATTGGGTATTATCACTACCATTATTGCCATCGTTGGTAAATACATCCCTTTATTTTAATCAGATGTCGCATAATCAATAGCAGCCTGCGTAATTTGTGCTAATTGTGCAATTTCTGCAGGCGTAATCACATAAGGTGGCATCCAATAAATCACATTGCCCAAAGGACGCAATAAAGCCCCTTGCTCCAAACCATATTGATAAACTTTTAAACCCCGCCGTTGCTGCCAAGGATAAGCTTGTCGTGTCGTCTTATTTTGCACCATTTCTATAGCGACAATCATACCCTGCTGACGCACTTCACCTACATGCGGATGTTCTTTTAAGGGTTCAACAGCCTGTTGCATCATCATCGCTAACGATTGATTTTTATTAATAATATTATCTTCTGCAAAAATAGCTAATGTGGCTAATGCCGCACGACAAGCTAAGGGATTACCTGTGTAGCTATGAGAATGAAGAAAAGCAGTTAATTTAGTATAATCATCATAAAATGCTTGATAAATCTCATTTGTGGTTAAAACGACAGATAAAGGTAAATATCCACCGGTTAACCCTTTGGATAAACAAAGAAAATCAGGTGTAATTTCTGCTTGTTCACAAGCAAACAAAGTTCCAGTACGTCCAAATCCGACCGCAATTTCATCTGCAATCAAATGCACACCATAGTGATCACAAGCTTTACGCAATAATTTCAAATAGATAGAATGATACATACGCATACCGCCGGCACATTGCACCAAAGGTTCGACAATCACAGCTGCAATTTCATCATGTCGCGCGTGTAATATCTGTTCCATTGCGCTAAATTGCCGTCGTGCATAGCTTTCATAGCTTTCGCCTTGTTCTGCATAACAGCCAGCCGGCGACGGTGCAGTAATGGCTTCCATTAATAAAGGGGCGTAGATTTTTTTATATAAAGCCACGTCGCCAACTGCCAAAGCCCCTAATGTCTCGCCATGATAACTGTCTTGTAAAGTGACAAATTTAGTTTTTTGCGGTTTACCGATATTTTGCCAATAATGAAAGCTCATTTTTAACGCCACTTCAACGCCGGCTGAACCGTTGTCAGCATAGAAACAATGCGTTAAATTATCAGGCGTGAGCGCGATTAATTGCTCGGATAATTCAATAATGGGTTGATGAGTAAAACCGGCTAAAATCACATGTTCTAAAGTCGCAATTTGTTCGTATAAGGCTTTGTTAATCCGAGGATTTGAATGTCCAAACAGATTAACCCACCATGAGCTAATTGCATCTATATAGCGTTTTCCAGAAAAATCTTCTAACCAGATACCTTTTCCACTTTTTATTGGAATAAGGGGTAAAGTTTCATGATCTTTCATTTGGGTACAAGGATGCCAAACGCAAGCTAAATCACGATTGATAAGGGCTTGATTATCCATGTTTTAATCTTAGATTATTCAATTCTTAAGGTTGACAACAATTAATGATATTGATTTGCTTTGATTTATTGTAAATTATATACGATATGAAGTAAGTAGCAGTCAGTTTTTTTTGGTAGAGAGCTTTACGCAAATCAGCCATAATTATACAAAAATATTTTTAAAAACAATTAATTATATCTTTTTTTGGCAAATTTTGTTAAGTAGTTGTAATATAACAAATTGCGCTCGCTCGTGCAAAAGTCTCAATCTATTTTAATTTAGGATAACATTATGAAGAAGTTAATTTTTTTCTTTTTTTTTACTTCCCTGCTGGGAGTTGCGAAAGCAAATTCTGATTTATCCTCCTCAGATGCTGAAATGAGAAAATTATTGTCACTTTCTTTAGCAGAACTTATGCAAGTTGAGATTAAGACTGCGAATAAAGTTGCTGAAAAATTGGGAGAAATTCCCGCTAGTGTTGTGTTAATTACCCGTCAAGAGATTCAGCGTTATGGTTACACCACATTAAGTGATATTTTATAACATGTTTCTGGAGCTTAACTAGATTGCTTTACATATATTTAAATGTATGTGACAATGAATAAGTAAATTGAAAACGTATCTCGCCGTAGAGGTTCTACGGTCGTTTACGTTAATGCGGCATACACCTCACAAATGGATTCGCGTAACGGGACTCTCTCTGGGAAACGATGCGGGGATA
>DYNN01000031.1 GCA_020721045.1 Thiomargarita sp.
CTTATTCATTGTTACATACATTTAAATATATGTAAAGCAATCTAGTTAAGCTCCAAAATCTCACTAAATAAAATTTGACAGTTCCCTGAGGATTGTTAAATTTGTTCAAAAATTTTTTAATAGTTTCACTATAAATTAAGTTATTCTTATGTGTTATTCCAGCATTGTGGCTTGAATTAAGAACAGTAATATTTTGTTAATATATAACATGGAATAATAATTGCCTTATTATATAACATATTTATTATTATCATTTTTTTAAATATTAAGCACTTAAAAATTATAAGAACTTGGAAAAAATATGGAACGTTTACGTGTTTTATTGATTGAAGAAAACGTACAAGATTATTTATTTATACGTCAATCACTAGAGGAACAGGCTGCAAAACTGCTCATCGATTGGGCACCTAACTATGAAAATGCCAATCAATTGATTAAAAAAGGAGGATATAATTTATATCTTATTGGATATTATCCAAATAATAAAACGCAACGTAAATTTTTAGCTTGGTTATATGATAGTTCTACTAATGTAACTACAATTTTATTGACAGATACCGAAATCATTCTAAATTCCCCTTTTTCCAAACAATATCAGGTTAATTTTCTATACAAGAAACAAATTTCTTGGACAAAATTAGAACAAATCATCCATTATTCTTATCACTTTAATTTATTGAATCAACGAGAGAAGCAATTTCGTCTTATTTTTGAAAAGGCGAGTAAGTTTATAGGCTTGATTACAACAGATGCCATTTTATTAGAAATTAATCCAGCAGCTTTGCAATTTATTGATACTGAACGTGAAGTTGTTATTAATTTGCCACTTTGGGATACGCCTTGGATACAATTGTCACCGCAAGCAAAAGAACAATTTACGATTGCAATTAATGCAGTATTAGAAGGGGAAATTATCCATGCAGAAATTGAAATTTACAGTCATGAAAATATATTGACACCCTTTGAATTTATATTGACACCTATTAAAAATGAGCATAAACAAATTGTTTGGATTTTGATTGAAGGCTATGATTTAACCGAAAGAAAACAAATTGAAAAACAATTAATGCACGCAACGTTGCACGATCAACTGACCAGTTTGCCTAATCGACACTTATTTATTGAACATTTGGAACGCGCAATGGTGTACGCGCAAGCGGATAAAAACTATCATATTGCAGTCTTATTTATTGATTTAGATCGTTTTAAAATCATTAATGAAAGTTTGGGACATGATATGGGCGATTGGTTACTTATGGAAATTGCGCAACGTTTGCAAGATTGTATTGACGAAAAAGATATTGTTGCACGTTCAGGTGGTGATGAGTTTATGATTTTATTGGATAATTTAACCGAATTAAATCATGCAACTCATTTAGCTTCAACAATTAATAAAGAGTTAGCACGTCCATTTTTATTGGATGGTTATGAAATTGTCACTTCAGCCAGTATTGGTATTGCGTACAATATCGCAGAAGAAGATAGCACCGATTTATTGCGAGATGCAGATATTGCCATGTATCGTGCCAAAGCCAGAGGAAAGTCTTGCTATGCAGTTTTTAGTAGTCATATGCATAATCGCGCAGTTTCTCGCTTACAAATTGAGTCAGATTTAAATCAAGCGTTAGAA
This sequence comes from Thiomargarita sp., assembly GCA_020721045.1. GTDB lineage: Bacteria > Pseudomonadota > Gammaproteobacteria > Beggiatoales > Beggiatoaceae > DYNN01. Next base: position 1,631 of record DYNN01000031.1, read on the forward strand.
AAGCGCAATTTTGTACTTTTCTATCAACCACAAACTGAATTATCAACTGAAAAATTAGTGGGTACTGAGTCATTGATTCGTTTTAACCATGCAAAAATGGGATTAATGTCGCCAGCAGATTTTATTCCTATTCTCGAAGACACAGGTAGTATTGTTGTAATTGGTGAGTGGATTTTAAAAACAGCTTGCAATCAATTTAAACATTGGTCAAACAAAGGATTGTCGCTTGATCATATATCAGTTAATCTATCACCTCATCAATTTCGTAGTAAACATTTAACTCATATTGTTGAAGAATCAATTAAGGACTCGGGTATACAACCTTATCAATTAGAAATAGAATTAACCGAAAGTACCTTATTGGAAGATGTCAATACAGCGATTAAAGTATTAACCCGTTTCAAAGATATGGGAGTTCGTATTGCTATTGATGATTTTGGCACCGGTTACGCTTCATTGAGTTATTTAAAACGTTTTCCAGCCAACTGCTTAAAAATTGATCGTTCGTTTATTATGGGCGTAACCTCAACACCAGAAGATGCAGCAATTACAGTTGCAACTATTAATATGGCACATGCTTTGGGGTTAACTGTTGTGGCTGAAGGAGTAGAAACGATAGAACAACGAGATTTCTTGCGTGAGCATGGCTGTGACATGGCACAAGGTTATTTATACGCAGCACCGATGAATGATCACGTATTTTTAGATTGGGCATTACAATATAATCGAGTAATCACGAATATACATTAAAGAAATTTTCAAATTATTTACTTTATAATCAACAAATTGATAAAAATAATTAACATTATCTTAATTAAACCTCTTGCTCTCCAGACGCTTAATGTGTATTATTTTAGCAACAAATTTTTTACTTGTGGTTTTTTTGTAGACAACTGTTGCATTTTCTCGTTCACTAGGTTAAGGTTTACATTTCTGTCAGTAGTGGTTACGCCTCACACAGGGACATTTAGAGTAGAAAAGTCAACATTAAGAATACCCATATTTCTGTGTTAAAACAGGGAAATTTTTTAGCATTTTTTTCTTTTAAAGTTAAGTTGGAGATATTTATATGAATCAAAAGGTACTCGCGATTGCTATGGCTGCGGCTTTAGTTGTGCCAATGACTAGCCAAGCAGAAATTACATTTTCTGGCATCATCCAAGCTGAAATGGGTGTGGCTAAACAAGAAAATTCAAACAATAAAGATTTACAAGATGGTATCAGAACTTCAGAAGACGTTGAAGGTTCTGTATCTAACGGTGGTCCTAACTGTTTACGTTTTGATATTACCGAACAACTAGGCTCTGGTCTTGCTGCCTTTGCTCGTTATCAACCTACTTTTAATACTGCTAACGGTAGCGGTACCGGTTTAAACAGTGCACAAGAATCATGGTTAGGTTTAAAAGGTGAAAGCTTCTACGGACGTTTTGGTAGAATGGCCGGTCTTTATAAATCTTCCAAAGGTTTAGTTGATCCCTTTGCAAGCACTGCAATTCAAGCACGTGGTACTGCAGGTGGTATGACCGGTAGCGCCATTAATGCGGTTGCGTGTGATGCAGGCGTAGGCTCTGCTTGTAGAAATGGTGCCACGGGTGTACATACCCAATCTAAAAATTTCACTGCTACGAGAGCGGGTATTGACTCCAAAACTGCCGCTTTAACCCACAGCAGCTATATCGGTGACACTTTAGAGTTAGGTGCGAAATTTGGTGGATTTTCTTTTGCCGTTCAAGGCGTTTATGATCAAACCGCTTCCATGGATGGTGCTGGCTTACTTGAATTAAAATATACCGCACCTAATTTCACCGTGTTTTTAGCGGGTTCTTATGCTGATATGGGCGACATCAGCAATACTGTAAATAACGTAACCAATAGCAACAACGATGACAATTCTGGTGACGGCAACTGGAAAATCGGTGGTCAATATAAGTTAGAAGGCTTAATCATCGGTTTACAATATGAAGATGCCGAAATGGGTAACATGGACTATGACATCAACCCAGACGGTGGTAAATACGTCATGGGTTCATTGGCTTATACCATGAATAACGTAACTGTCGGTGGTTGGGTTTCTGGCTACCTTTCTGATATTGAAGACAATTACAAGTTAGTGGTTAATAACGAAGCTTTTGGCGAAGACGCTATTAACTGGGGTTTGGGTGCAATTTATTCCTTTAGCAAACGTACTATGGTTTATGGTGGTTACCGTCAAGTAGACAGCGACAATGACTATCGTGATGAAATTGTTTATGGCGTTGGTATTCGTCATAGCTTCTAATTGCTGTTGACCCGTTTTAAAATTAAAAAAGCCGCTCCGATTAATTTCAGAGCGGTTTTTTGTTGTAATCTTACCACACACTAGCCAAAATTAATTTTTGCCTCCAAATTCGTACGAGAATCTGAATTATCTAATGCTGCATCCAAAGTAATAAAACCGTTTTTATACAATTCATATAACGCCATATCAAACGTTTGCATCCCTTTAGAACCGCTGTCTTTCATCGCATCTTTAATCTCATCAATACGACCATTCAAAATTAAATCTGCCACATGTGGATTATTAATCATAATTTCAATCGCTGCCACACGTTTTCCCGCCACACTAGGCACTAAACGTTGTGAAATCACGGCAACTAAATTAAGCGATAAATCCATATACAATTGTTTATGTTGCTCTTGTGTATACATATTAATTACACGTTGCATGGCTTGATTCGCATTATTCGCGTGTAAAGTAGAAATTGCCAAATGACCAGTATTCGACAACTCCAAAGCCGCTGACATCGTTTCGCGATCACGAATTTCACCGACTAAAATAACGTCAGGCGACTCACGCATCGCGCTACGCAACGCTTTTTCATAAGATCGCGTGTCAACGCCTAATTCTCGTTGATTAACTAATGATTTTTTATGAGGATGTACGAATTCAATTGGGTCTTCAATTGTCACAATATGACCCGATTGGTGTTCATTGCGATAATTGATCATAGCGGCTAATGTAGTTGATTTTCCAGAATTCGTTGCGCCAACCATCAGTAATAAACCTCGCTTGCGCGAAATTAATTCACTTAATACATCTGGTAAATGCAATTCTTCCAATTTTGGCACTGTTGATTTAATCAAACGCAAAACTGCAGAAATAACGCCTTGTTGTCTAAAAGCATTTACTCGAAAACGGGCATGTAATTCAGGAATTGAAATCGCAAAATCGATCTCTAATTCCGCTTCAAAATAAATACGTTGCTCATCGGTCATCATTTTATAAACAATTGCTTTTGTCATCTCAGCGGTTAATACCACTTTACCCACAGTTAATAATTTACCTGCGACTTTAATTCTGGGAGGAGATGCCACCGTAAAAAAAGCATCTGATGCATCATGTTCAATCATGACTTTAAGCACAGATATCATATCTATCATGTTAATTACTCACTTGTTTTTACACGTCCACCAGCCAATGTTTGAATGACTTGCTCCTTTGGTCCATCTATTACCACACGTCCATTTTCAAGCACGATTAATCGATCAACAAGCGACAATAATGACATGCGGTGTGTGATTAAAATCAATGTTTTTTCAGTGAGATAAGTCTGTAAACGATATTTAAATTGTTCTTCTGTACTATTATCCATTGCGTTAGTTGGTTCATCGAGAATCAAAATTGCCGGATTAGATAATAATACCCTAGCCAATGCGACTATTTGCCGTTGACCACCGGATAATCCCTCACCACGTTCACCAACAGGCATATCAAATCCCAATGGGTGACGATTCACAAATTCATCAACGCCTGCCAATTTTGCAGCTTTCAATATCGTGGCATCATCGACATAAGCCATACCCAATCGAATATTGTCCTTAATCGTACCAAAAAATAACTCTGATTCTTGTGGCATATAACCGACGTTTTGCCGTAAATCTGCTGGATCAATTTGGCGACTATCAATCCCATCAAGCAAAATACTGCCTTCTTGCTGATCATATAAATGTAACAATAATTTAGCAATAGTACTTTTACCTGAACCTGTACGTCCAATAATACCAACTCGTTCGCCCGTATTTATTTTAAAAGAAAGCTGGGTTAATGTGGGTAAAGCTTGTTCAGGATAATTAAAATTAACTTGCTTAAATTCAATATTGCCCTGCAACTTTGGACGATGCAAAAAAGGCTGTCCAATTGGACGTTCAATAGGCATTTGCATGATTTGATTAACGGCTTTAAATGCAGCCACAGATTGATGATAGCGGGTTAATAAACTAGCCACTTGTCCCAATGGTGCCAAAGCGCGACCGGTTAAAATGGTACAAGCAATTAATCCACCTGTAGTCAATTGATTTTCCGCAATTAAATAAACGCCCATTACAATAATAGTCACGGTGGTCATTTGTTGAATAAAAGTAGAGAAATTCACTGATAATGCCGATAAAAAGCGAGATTTTAAGCTAGATTGCGCAATTTGTCCGACTAACTGTTCCCAACGCTGTTGTAAAACACCTTCAGCACGTAATGCTTTCAATGTTTCAATAAAAGATAAGGTTTCAATTAAAATGGCATGTTTTTGCGCGCTGGCTCGAAAAGTTTTTTCTATCACTTTGCGTAATGGTATTTGAATCAGTACACCAAATAAAATTACCAATGGAATTGCGAATAACGGCACAATCGCCAATTCGGGATGAATCATCCAAATTACTAAAATAAATAGCAAGGTAAAAGGCAAATCAATTAATGTTGTTAAAGTCGCGGAAGTAAAAAAATCTCTAAATATTTCAAACTCATGCAAATGATTGGCAAAAGCACCCACTGAACGTGGATGTGCTGCCCGTTTGGTACTGAGTACTTGCTCAAAAATGAGACTGGACAGTAAAATATCTGATTTTTTTCCTGCAATATCAATAAAATAACCGCGTAATGTCCGAATAATAAAATCAAAAACGAAAACAATGGTGACACCTAAAGCCAACACCCATAATGTTTCAAGCGCGTGATTAGGCACTACGCGATCATAAACATTCATAATAAATAAGGGAGAAGCTAAGGCAAAACAATTAATCAACAGTGAAGCAATAATCACTTCACCGTAAATATGCCATGATTTCAGTAAACTACCCCAAAACCAACTACGTGGTCGTGCAATCGCTTCTTCTTGCGTGCGCTTGTCAAATCGATAAATAGGGCGGGTTAATAGTGCATAACCCGTATAATGATTAGATAAATCTTGCAAAGATAATTCAACAACGCCTTCACCCGATTCTGGCAGAAGAATTTGCACGGTTTGTTTATCTAACTGTTTTAATAAAACACAGGCTTGTCCATCATTGAGTAATAAAACGGCTGGTAAAGTGAGTTTGGAAAATTGTTTGAGTGAACGCTTTATTAATTGTGCAGACAAATCAGCGCGGGCAGCGGCACGAATAAATAATTCTGGTGTGAAGCGATTATTTTGTAAAGGTAATCCAGCACTTAATGCATCTGCAGAAAAAGGATGATGTTGTAATTTAGTCAATAATACTAAACATTGTAATAGGGGATCATCAAATGTTGTTTGGATATGGGATTGCCAAGGAGAATCGTCAGTCGTTGTGGCTGTTGCCATAATTATTTCCTAATATAAAGTTTCATGTTTTATCACAAATTCCAATTATTATTTATAGGAGAAAGGTGCGTCCTAAGCAACCACTAAGAATAATTGGTAAGTGTTTTAAAATTCTACCTTATTAACGTTTTTTGTGATACGCTACCGTGGTTAATTATATACATTTGCCTGCTTAATCGGGCATCGTGTAAAAAAATGCAGTAACACCTATGTTGTTTCAAGGATAATTAACTGTCTAATCAAGCGAAATCTAAAATGAATATTACTGATATACTAGCTTTTGGTGTAAAAAATGGTGTGTCTGACTTTCACCTCTCAGCCGGCGTGCAACCAATGTTGCGAGTGAGTGGTGATATGACAAAAATTGATATTCCTCCCCTAGATCATACACAAGTGCGTGATATGATTTATGATGTGATGAACGATAAACAACGTAAAGAGTATGAAAAATACCTAGAATGCGATTTTTCGTTTGAAGTGCCGGGTTTAGCACGTTTTCGGGTCAACGCTTATATTCACAATCGTGGTGCCGGTGCTGTTATTCGTACCATTCCTGCAAAAATTTTAACTTTAGAACAGCTAAATGCCCCCGCACTTTTCAAAAAAATAGCAATGACACACAAAGGTATTGTGACAGTAACCGGTGGTACAGGTTCAGGTAAATCAACAACTTTAGCAGCCATGATGGACTATCGCAATAAAACGGAATTTGGACATATTTTAACCATTGAAGACCCTATCGAATTTGTGCATGAATGTCATCGTTGCTTAATCACACAACGTGAAGTTAAACGCGATACCTTAAGCTTTGATAATGCACTAAAATCCGCCTTACGCCAAGACCCTAACGTTATTCTTGTCGGTGAATTACGCGATTTGGAAACCATCCGTTTAGCACTTTCCGCCTCAGAAACAGGTCACGTCGTGTTCGGTACTCTACATACCAATAATGCTGCAAAAACCATTGACCGGATTGTTGAAGTGTTTCCAACGGCTGAAAAACCAACCGTTCGTACTATGTTATCAGAATCTATTCAAGCAGTTATTTCTCAAACTTTGTTAAAGAAAATTGGTGGCGGACGGCTTGCAATCCATGAAATTCTCATTGGAACACCAGCAATTCGTAACTTGATTCGTGAAAATAAAGTAGCACAAATGTATTCAGCTATGCAAACCGGGCAAAAATTTGGGATGCAAACCTTAGATCAGAAACTCGAAGAAGTACTTGCAAAACACCTAATTACCAAAGAAGCTGCCCGTGAAGCAGCCGTGAACAAAGATAAATTTGCTTAATCTCACTTCATAGTTACCTAACTGGACTATTTTTTCATTTTAACCAATTACGAGGTTACTTGACATGGAACGCGACGAAGCAACTGGTTTGATGATGAAACTGTTGAAATTAATGATTAAAGAAGGCGGCTCTGACTTATTTATCACAGCCAATGCAGCCCCTTCCATGAAATGCAAAGGTAAAATGGTGCCTTTGATGAAACAACTGTTATCCGGTAATGATTCCAAAGCGATGACGCAGTGCATCATGAATGATAAACAGTTAAAAGAATTTGAATCAACGAAAGAATGTAACTTTGCGATTCAGCCTCCTGGCGTAGGACGTTTTCGGGTTAACGCTTTTGTCCAACGAGGTGCGGCTGGTGTAGTGATGCGGGTAATTACTGCGGAAGTACCGAATTTCGATGATCTAAAATTACCAGAAGTCTTAAAACAAGTGATTTCTGCTAAAAATGGTTTGGTCGTTATGGTAGGTGGCACGGGTTCTGGCAAGTCTACCACCATGGCAGCACTGATCGATTATCGTAATCGTGAATCTTACGGTCATATTATTACTTTAGAAGACCCGATTGAATATGTACATCCACATAAAAATTGTATTATTATGCAACGCGAAATTGGTGTAGATTCATTCAGTTGGGAAGCGGCATTACATAATACATTACGCCAAGCACCGGATGTAATTCTGTTGGGAGAAATTCGAGATGCTGAGATCATGAACTTCGGGATGGAATTTGCCCAAACTGGTCACTTAGCCATGGGCACTTTGCACGCAAATAACGCCAACCAAACCATTGACCGGATTTTGGGATTTTTCTCAACTGAAAAGCAAAAGAAATTAATGCAAGATATCTCTTTGAATTTAAAAGCAATTATTTCTCAACGTTTAGTCAGAACGATTGGAGGAGGGCGAGCAGCTGTTATTGAAATTTTATTGAACACGCCCTTAATACAAGAATTAATTGCTAAAGGAGATGTCGCAGGCATTAAGCCTATTATGGCAAAATCCAGAGCTTTGGGGATGCAAACCTTCGATCAACATTTATTTGATTTACAACAAGAAGATCGAATAACTATGGATGAAGCCATTGCCAACGCAGATTCACCTAACGAATTACGTTTACGGATTAAATTAGAAGGTAAAGATGCCGGTGGTATTGGAGATACTGGGTTGAAATTTAAAGAAAATCCAAAAGATGAAGGGGGCGGTGGGCATTAATTTTTAAGTCGATAAAGATGCGGTGGTAAGCCGCATCATTGGCAACCATCTTTTCCACGTCATCATTGCTTAAACGCCTCTTATATCAATATTTAGTGAAGAATCCAATAAGTTACCCGTTATGCCCAATCATAAAAACTGTGTTAAAATTGTCGTTGGCATTATAATTTAAGATTCGCTCCTTTATTATTCTAAGCCAAAAAGCACATGCCAAACAACTTAATGAGCCTACTAATATGGACCAATATTATCCAAAGGGTGCAACCGAGCTAACTTCAACAGAAGGGGGAAGTTTTATGTCTGAAAAAGAAAACTACTATTCTAGTATCGATTCAATGGATGAAAAATTACGTTCTGCCGAATTGAGTTTACAACGTGATGATTCATTAGGCACCAAGTCCACCGAATTTCCTCCCGATCCTGCCAGTATGAACATTGGCAATATTGACAAAATCCGCGATATTTTATTCGGTAACAATATGCGTGATTATGAGAAAAAATTTAAACGGTTTGAAGATGGATTAACTCAAGCCCGTTTACAGTTACGAGAAGAATTATTACAACGTATCAAATCGTTAGAAGATATGTTAGTCAGCGAAACCGAATCACTGATTGAAAAAGATAAAATCGAGCGGCAAGAGCGTTACGATGGACAGCAAGAATTAGCCCGTGAATTAACTGCACTAAAAAGCGAAATTAACACCCGTATTACCCAACTAGACGAGCAAATTAGCAAAGAAACCAAGCAATTTCGCCAACAAATGCACAATCGATTACAAGAATTAACTATGCAAGTACGGCAGCAAGGTGATGGATTATCAATGCTAATGAAACAAGAAGTCACTCAATTGCGTGAAGAGAAAGTAAGTCGTAATGATTTAGCTGCTTTTTTCACTGAATTTGCGATGCGCTTAAATAAAGATTTTACCGCAAAATTAGAAAAGTAATGTGCTAAAATTTTTTTGCATAAGACTTTCCTCCCAAATATAACATAATTTATAATCTATTATGGAGGAAGGTTTATTCAAAGTTTATATTCATAACTGATTCGACTTGATCTAATGGACGAACTGACTCAATTACGTGATTTAATTTTCACTGCCGAAAAAGCACAATTACAACGCTTAGAAACGCACGTAACAGACCCCGAGCAACGCAGTAAAGATATGGCAGAAATCTTACCTGCCGCTTTGCTCCGAGTCAGAGAACAAGGAGATTTAGTCAAAGCACTACAACAGCCAGTCGAACGTTGTTTTAAAAATACCATTCAGCAAGACCCTAAACCTTTTGCTAGAGCGATTATGCCCGTGATAGGACCCGTGTTGAAAAAAACAATTGCAGAAGCCTTGCGTGCCATACGAGAATTTCTTCACGATCAACAAGCTCATTTGGATAACATTGAAACGCGCATTAATAAAATCGAACAAGGGCAAATTACTGACCTATTGAACCGTCTTGCGTATATTGAGCAAACTGTCGCTTACCTTAACGAATTAGAACAACAAGTTAATCACTTAGAACGGAGTAAAATTAATCAATTATATACGCAATATAATGAAATTACTCAACAATTTCAAGAAACTTCTCAAAATCTTCAACGGCGTATTGATTCTTTAGAGACAAATGCAGTCAAACAATTAAACAAGCGTATTGCATTGTTAGAAAAAGGATTAGCTCGTATTCACGATTTGGAAACTTTCCTAAATGATGCTGAAAAACGTATTAAGGAAATGGCTAATTACTTACCGCGCGCCATTCGAGAAGCAACCGAAGCTAAAAAAGTAGACCCAGATGAGCAAACGCCACAATCTGAACAACAAATTGAATTAATTGATTCTTTATTATCACCAGTAGAAGAATGTTTACGTCGTTCTGTCAATCAAGACGCGCATAATATTGCTAATGCTTTATTTCCCGTCATGGGACCCGCCATTCGTCGCTCGATTAATGAAACATTTAAATCCATCGTACAAGCAGTTAACACCAGCGTAGAACACAGTTTATCTCCACAAGGATTAGCGTGGCGGTTAGAATCTCTCAGAAGTGGGAAATCTTTTGCAGATATTGTATTAAAAAATACATTGGCTTATCGCGTAGAACAAGTGTTTTTAATTCATCGAGAATCCGGTTTACTCATTCAACATCTAACCCAAGACGCCTCTGAAATGGGCGATAGTGATGCTATTTCAGCGATGCTGACTGCGATCCAAGATTTTATTCGAGACTCCTTCTCTAAACAGAAAAATGAAGAATTAGACACTGTAGAAATCGGTGATTACAATGTTTGGTTAGAACGCGGACCCCTCGCTATTGTTGCCTGTGTGATTCGTGGTGTCAGCCCTAATGAAGAATTGCGGATAGAAATGCGTAACTTATTAGAAAAACTCCATATTCGTTACGCACAACCCTTAGCTCAATTTGCAGGCGATAGCAGCACATTTGACACCAGTCGAATATCACTACATACTTTATTAAAAAGTGAAGAAAAAGAAAGTATTGCTGAAAGAAAAGGTAAACTATCTAAGCCATTTTTTACATTATTAGGCATTCTTTTCCTCGCCAGTTGTGTAGGCGGATATTTTTATCTAAGCCATCAATATATACTAGATCGTTATATTAACGCATTGGAAAATACACCCGGCATCGTATTATTTTCAGTTAAAACGGGTTGGTCACAAATCGATTTACGTGGTTTACGCGACCCCATTGCCCAAGACCCTATAGAAATTGCTCAAGCCATTGGTTTAGATGAAAAATATATTAAAGCACAATGGACCGCTTATCAAGATTTAAACCCGTTGTTTGTGGAGCAAAGAATTCGTAAATGGTTAAAACCACCTGACACTGTACAAATAGTGATGCAACAAGGTACACTATACGTTAAAGGTTATGCAGACAGTGAATGGATTAAAAAACTTAATGACAATTTAATCATGATTTCAGGGATGTCATCGATTAATTTAAGCGAATTGGTTGATGAAAACGCATTCTTATCGCAAACTGAAGAAATATTTAATCACTATGTTAAAGCCTTAAAAAATACCCCAGGTATCGTGATCATATCAACAGGTGTGGAAGATAAAAAGCGTTTTATCAATGGATTACGCGATCCCTTAGCAGAATCATTAGAAACCATTGCTCAACGGAAAAAATTACCTGATACCGTGTTTAACAACATCGCCATGCACTGGAATCAATATCAAGATTTAACCACAGCTTTTATTGAAAAACGGGCAAAATATCAGTTAAATCCACCACAAACGGTAAAATTATCAGTTATAGAAAATACTTTATATTTTGATGGTCATGCCACACAAGTGTGGATAAATGAAATTACTAAAAATGCCACAACAGTTGCCGGTGTTTACCAAATAGATCGTAACAACTTAATGACTACTGACGAATTTTTACTATCATTGGCACAACAAAAACTGACACCAGCATCAACAGTACAACTATCAGTAAAAGAAGGCGTTTTATCTATTGTAGGACACCTAAGTCATGCAGAAATTATCACTCTAAATGAAAAATTAACGCATTTACAAGGCTTTGCAGGAATTGACAAGCAACAACTCATTGATAGAGAACAATTGATCCAACTTATTGAAAAAGCAACAATATTCTTCAAAGAGGAAGCCGATTTAGTCAATGAAAGTCAATTAATGCCATTAATCAATCAGTTAAAACAGCTGACAACAATATATACGCAAGTTAAAGTACAAATTATCGGAGATACCGACGGTTTAGGTACACAACTATATAATGAACAACTCAGTCGGCAACGCGCCCAAACTGTATACAACTGGCTAATTTATAAAGGGATTGATAACAAATATTTAATAATAACATTGCCAAAAATAATTAAATTTGGTGCAAATACACCTGATCTATTACAGAGAAAAGTGAATTTTAAAGTGATTCTTGATAATAACACGCTTTAGTTCGTTGGTGCATGACGCTATCACTTATGCACCCTACGATTTAAGCAGTGCAACTACACCAGTTTTGCCACATTTGACGATAATGCGTTTCTAGTTCTCTAGTAAAACCAATATGATCCATTAAAGGCGAATTTATTAACTTTTCACGCATATTTTGTCGTAACTGCCGTAAATTTTCAATATTACTTGCCAATTTTACTGTAATTTCAACATATTGTTCTTCACTATAAGCAATAAATTCTGGTAATTTAGCGGCTGTTAATATACTTAAACCAGCTCTAGCAACATGAGTTTCCCCAACCAGCGTCACTGTGGGCACGCCCATCCATAAAGCTTGACAGGTTGTCGTTGCACCATTATAGGGAAAAGTATCCAAGGCAATATCTGCTTGATTATAAGCATGTAGTGTTGCCAAAGTTGAGGGTTCTACACCTAAGATTAATCGATCACGTTCTATCCCTTGCTGTTCAAAAATAATCGCAAACTTTTCTTGTAATATTAAATTTTTAAGCGCATGATTTTTTATTATAAATTTAGCGTTAGGTATTGCTTTTAACACGCTTATCCATAAATTAACTACTTTATCATTAATTTTATCAAATTTATTAAATGAACAAAAAGTAATATAATCATTGTTGATCGCTGGTAATTTGATACATTCCGGACTGTCTTCATTTGGAGTATAACAATGATAACTATTTGACATTCTAATCAATTGTTCTGAATGATATTTTTCGCCAATACCTACCGGATCAAAATAATAATCAGTAAGATGATAATCAATTGCAGTTAAACCCGTTGAATTAGGAAAACCGACATAAGTGGCTTGTATAGGTGCTGGTTTTCTGGCGAATACCAAAAGACGATTGCCCAATGTATGTCCGTTTAAATCAACTAAAATATCAATTTCATCTTGTCTAATTTGTTCGGTTAATTCTTCGTCGGACAGTTCAACACAATCGCACCAATGATCGGCATAAATTTGAAATCGTTTGGTAAAATTATCTTTTTGTTCATGATTATAGTAACAAAAAATGTCAAATTGCGCATGATCATGATTTTTTAGGATAGACTCAACAAAATAAGCAACTGCGTGTTGACGAAAATCCGCTGAGACATAACCGATTTTTAATCTTTTATTTGGCGTTGATGTATTGGTATGTGGTTTAATTTCATTAGCTAAAGGTGCTGCATGTTGCGTATTAAAGCGTTGTAATTCAGCAAATAAAGTATCACGCTGTTGATCAACTGCATCATTTGAAGTAAAGATTAAATTAGTGTGCATTTTCCATTGCGTAGGATCAAGCTTAAGTGATTTTTGATAATGTGCCATTGCTTCGTGAATTGCACCTGTCCTGTGAAAGGCAGAAGCAATTGTATTATGAGCTTGAATATAATCATCTTTTAACGAAATACTACGACGTAAATATGCTATCGCTTCAAGGAATTGTTCTTGTTTAACTAATATGTTACCAATATTAAAATAAGGGTCTGCAAACTGTGGATTTGATTCTATTGCCCGTTGGTAACAAGCAATTGCATCATTAAATTTTTCTTGTTTGTTGAATAATAAGCCTAAATTATTATAGGCATCGGCAAAATTAGGGGCTAATGTGAGTGCTTTTTGATAATGTGAAAGTGCTTGATCAAATTTTTCCTGTTTAAACAAAAGTGTACCTATGTTATTATAAACTTCAGCATAATTAGGATTAAGTTGTAATACATATTGATAACAAGTAATGGCTTCATCGAATTTTTCTTGTTTATTAAAGATGTTACCTAAATTAAGACGCGCTTGAATATTTTCAGGTTCTAATTTCAATGCCGTTTGGAAACAACGAATGGCTTCATCTTGTTTTTTCTGACTCTCTAATATAATACCAAGATTGTAGTGATAATTAGCCACTTTCTTGTTTATTTTAATCGCTTTTCTCACTAAATCTTCTGCTTCGCTTGTTTTTTGCTGCTGTGCTAGCGTAATACCTAATAAATTCAATGCGTCACTATTTTTATTATCAATAGATAACACTTGCTGATACAATTGCGCTGCTTGTGGTAAATGACCTTGTTGGTAGTATTTTAACGCTTGCTGTAACAATTGAGTCGTGGCTTGAGATTGTTGAATGGACGATTTATTCGTTTTTACTGTTTTACGTGTCATTAGTACAAAAAATCTTGATGATAGTAAATGATATAGGATTTACGCATTTTAAATAAACACTTAAACTACGTAACTCCTATTTTAAGCGCGATTAATTCATTAATAAATCACGAACTTTGAGTAATTTATCTCTTGCTTCTTGATTGATTTTTGCCAATTCTACATCTTCTATCAATCCAAATACGCCCACGGGGTCTAAAAATACGACACTGATCGTATTATCAGCATCTTGACGCACGACCACATTGCAAGGCATTAAAACACCAATATCAGGTGCTTGCATGATCATGCGATGTGCTAGCGGTGGGTTACATGCGCCTAAAATGCGGTAAGGACGTATGTCCACACCCAATTTTGCTTTTAAGGTGGTATCGACTTGAATATCAGTTAAAACGCCAAAACCTGCTTGTTTCAAAGCGTCAATGACTCTGGTGACAGCAGAATCAAAAGTGGTGTGTAGGGTGATGGTAAAACAATATGTCATACTTTCTCTCCTTGAAATTTATATACGAATTAATTAGTTAATAGTGCAAGTGCGCGTAACACATTTTTTTTAGCAGTTAAAATACGTAAACGCAGTTGTACTTGTCCTCGTTGCCAATTTTCTTCTGATTTTTCAGCTAAATCAAGTGCTTGCATTGCGATAATGAGTTGTTGCTGTAAAAAATGATTGTGAGGGATTACAGGTAAATTTTCGGGCACGATCTCATTTTCTATCGTAGTGATTTCGTCAAAAATCATAGCGTCTTCTGTCATTTCAGTGCTGACTTCTTCATCAGGTGGTCGGGGAATTTTAGTATGATGAATTTGAGTTAAATCGATAAATTGTTTTTCAATTTCATTGAGTTGTGTCAATAACCAAGTCTTTATTTCTTCTATATTAGTTTCTGAAATATTCCAAACCCATAAATGTTCATTAATGGGCGTTGCTAAATCAATTTCTTTGACAAATAATACACTGATTTTACAATGAATGCCAGTAAAATAGCCTAGTGTTTCTTGTTTTTGAATACCAGTGGCATCAAAAAATTCAATACTGGGTTCTTCTGCTTGATAAATCAAACTGTTATTAGCACCATAATAATCGGCTTTACGCACAATGCGCGTGATAAAACAACGCCCGTCATCATTAATAAAACGCATCATTTGATTGTTTTGGATACGTAGACGACTTTACCGTTGATTAAAGTGGTTGTGACTTTACCACTGAATTGCCAAGATAAAAAGGGTGAGTTATGTCCACAACTGTGCATGTCATATTCATGGAGTTGCCATTGTTGTTGTGGGTCAAAAATGCAAATATCGGCTGATTTTCCAACAGCAAGCGTACCTGCATCAATGCCTAAAATTTGCGCGGGTTTATAAGTAACAAAACCCAGTAAAGTTACCAGTGGTATTTCCAATTCTTGGGCTAATTTTAAACAAAGTGGTAATAATGTGTCTAAACCAGAAATACCGGCTGCTGTGCTGGCAAAGAGATTTAATTTGGCATCAGTTTCATGAGGTTGGTGATCAGAGCAAATGGCGGTAATCGTGTTATCCAAAATACCGGCTCGCAAACCTTGTCGATCAATATCACTACGTAAAGGGGGATAAACGTGACATTGTCCATTGTAATCGCCAATATCTTCATCAATCAGAAATAGTTGGTGCGCGCTAACATCGGTAGTTACAGGTAAGCCACGCGCTTGTGCTTCCTTGACCATTGTAATGGCGCGAGCCGTAGATAAACGACAAAAATGGGCACGCACACCAGTTAACTCAATTAACAGTAAATCACGTGCTACTGCAATTGTTTCTGCTTGTTCTGGAATACCTCGTAAACCCAAGCGCATACTGGTGATGCCTTCGTGCGCACAACCATTATGCCCTAACCAAGGTTCTTGTGCGTAGAGGAAAACAGATAAATCACAATTTGCTGTATATTCAAAGGCATAACGTAATACTTCGGTATTAGCAATCGGTTGTAGTGCGTTGCTGACACCGATACAACCGGCTTCTTTTAAATCACCAATTTCAGCTAATTGTTGTCCTTGTAATCCTTTGGTTAAAGCGGCTAAAGGCAGTACTTTTGCCATACCCGCTGCCATGGCGCGTTGTTGTAACAATTCTGCAACTGCTGGCGTGTCAATAACTGGATTGGTATCGGGTGGACAACAGACGGTAGTGATGCCATTAGCCGCAGCCGCACGGGTTTCGCTGATAATTGTCCCTTTGTGTTCAGCACCGGGTTCACGTAAACGCACGCTTAAATCTACTAAACCCGGACATACAATTTTTTGATTTGCTTCAATTTCCCAGTCGGGCACAAAATCTACTGGCGGTTGTCCGATGGCAATAATTTTACCTTCGGCAATATGGATATCTGTTATTTGATCAAATCCGATAATCGGATCAATCACGCGTCCACCCAAGATACTTAAGCCTTTGCTCATGCAGTACTGATCCTTTATTTTATCAGATAAATTGTTATTGATTATTTGTCAACTTCGCCTGGTATGCATTCACCTTTGCAAGGTAATCTAAAAATTTGTTTATCTTCCAAACGTAAAGCGGTTAATGTACCACCCCACAAACAACCGGTGTCTAAACAATAAACATTGTTTTCCATGTATAATCCTAACGTTGACCAATGACCAAAAATAATTTGCTCTTCTTGACTGGCTCGATTTTCGTGTAAAAACCAAGGTTTCTTTTTATCAACTGTACTCGTTGTTTTTTTAGGAGAATCTTTTTTTTCTAACGCTAATTTTCCGTATTCATTGCAGTAACGTAATCGAGTAAAACAGTTGGTTATGTAACGTAATCGTTTCCAACCGATTAATTGGGGTGACCAATTTTTGGGTTTGTTGCCATACATACTATGTAAAAACTCTCCATATGAATCGCTTTGTAGCATGGTTTGTAATTCTTGTGCATAATGTAGTGCAGTAGTGATATCCCATTGTGGTGGTAAGCCAGCGTGTACTAATGAAAAACCTAATTGTACGTCACGATGCAATAATGGGCGTTGACGTAACCATAGTAATAATTCTTCTCGATCAGGGGCTTGTAAAATTTCAGTTAGCGTATCTTTGGGTTTTAGATATTCATCATGCCCATTGGCAACGGCTAACAAATGTAAATCATGGTTACCTAATACGACGATTGATCTTTCATTCAGTTGTTTAAAAAAGCGCAATACAGATAGTGATTGCGGTCCACGATTGACTAAATCTCCGGTACACCATAATACATCTTCTTTTACATCAAAATTAATTAAAGTAAGTAATTGCTGTAATTCTGTGTAACATCCTTGAATGTCACCAATAGCATATGTTGACATCAGGTATCCTATCAATAAATATAGTGGAAAAATAACGAGTTATGTTCGTTAATTTAAAATCTCCCTGCTATGGAAAAGAGGGAGATTATAACGCTAAAAACTGTAAATTATTCCACAATTTCTTCTAATAATGCAGCTAATGCAATACCATCAGCTCGGATCAAACGGTGTGGTGCCATACTGGTAATCACGCGAGATTTACCAGCTAAAGCGGGTATATTATTCATGTCTTGACTGTAAGGAGGTACGATTCCATCTCTGAGTCGAATAATAGAAATATATTGTACATCAGGATGTTGAGAACGATTAATGCCAAATAAGGGCGTAGCAGGAAATTCTCTGACTAATTCGGCGTACAGTATTTCAGAACGATTGATAGTGCCTAAACCCAAGAAGGGCGCGATCCAACTAAAAGGACTATTACTCAAATCTAAAGCATCTTCCGCCTCTGGCGTACCTAGGTGAGGACTGGCAATAGTGATTAATGCTTTAATTGGAAAATCCGATCGTACCATTGTTAAACGCGCCACAACGCCACCCGCTGAATGTCCTACTAAAATAAAATCGTTACCAGGATGTTTGTGTTGTAAAGCATCAAGATAGTACTCTAACCAAGCCGCTTGATAACTTAAAGGGGCTTCAGAAGGTAAAGTCACAGTATAAACAACACGATTTTGATTTTGTGACATGGGCGGAACAAAGGATACCGGTCCAAAGGGAAATAAATGTCCACCATCTTCCCAATGCGCCCATTGCAATTCATTGACGATACCCAACGGTCGCCACGCACTGCCATCTCCTAAATAACCATGAATTAAAACAGTGGTATGACCGCCTGCATAAGCAGAAGTGTGAATACAAAAACTCAGTATCAAAGTGAATAATAAACGTATTTTCATCGTTAAGTTCCCTTAAAAATAAGTAGTTAGACAAGTATACGAAGTTCTAATATTTTAACATTAATTTTCAATTACTGCGTTAATCGCGTGAGTGCTTCTTGATATTTTTCAGTCGTTTTTTTGACAATATCTGTGGGTAATTCCGGACCTGGTGCTTGCTTATTCCAATCCAAAGTTTCTAAGTAATCTCGTACGAACTGTTTATCAAAGCTAGGCGGGCTAACATTGATTCGATATTCATCCATGGGCCAAAAACGAGAAGAATCTGGCGTTAATATCTCATCAATTAAGATTAGCTTACCTGCTTTATTTACACCAAATTCAAACTTAGTATCCGCAATGATAATTCCCCGTTTTCGTGCATAAAGTCTGGCTTGCATATAGAGTTCAAGACTGATATCACGTATTTGTTCAGCTAATTCTTTACCTACCAACTCTATTGTGCGTTCAAAATCAATATTTTCATCATGTTCACCTACAGCCGCTTTACTAGAGGGCGTATAAATAGGATGCGGTAATTCGTCAGCCAAACGTAACCCAGTTGGTAGTGAAATATTACAAATTTTACCTGTTCGTTGATAATCTTTCCAACCAGAACCAACTAAGTAACCACGCACAATGGCTTCAATAGGTAGTGATTGTAGCCGTTGTACGATCACCGCACGACCAGAAACTTGTTCTAAATCAGTAGAATCAGTTAATATATCAGTTAAACGTAAATTCGTAGCTAAATGATTTGATACCAATCCTTGACTAAAAGTAAACCAAAAATTCGATAATGAAGTCAATATTTTACCTTTTTGTGGAATCGGTGTAGGCAAAACCACATCAAATGCAGATAATCTATCAGTGGCAACAATCAATAAATGTTGTTCATCAATAGCATAAATATCTCGTACTTTACCACGTTGAATCAAAGGTAAACTGGTGAGATGAGAATGAAATAAACTGGACATTCTATATTCCTAATTAATTTGTTTTTGGTGAAAAGATAGAGAGTAAAATCTTTAAAAAGCAATAAATCACGACAATTTAGCGTGTTTTTTTTAAATTGAGAAGTGTTGTTACTGATCAGACTATCTATTTAATGTTACAATAAGTAAAATATACTATTTAGTTGACATTTTCAACCAGTGCTTCATTGAATAACCGTAGGAAAATACGTCAGTTTTGGAAGAACTAAAACACCGTAATGCATTACCAGTTGGATTTTGGCTCAACGAATATCAAATTGAATCAATCTTAGGTAAATCTGGCGGCTTTGGTATCACTTATCTCGCAATGGATACCAATTTAGGTCAACGCGTTGCAATTAAAGAGTATTTACCCAGTGATTTTGCCGTGCGTGAAGGCATGAGCACCGTCTATGCACGTTCAACTGTTGACGAAGAAGCTTTTGAATGGGGACTTAAACGCTTTATCGAAGAATCCCGTAACTTAGCCCAATTTAATCATCCTAATATTGTCAGAGTACTCCGTTTTTTTAAAGCCAACGGTACTGCCTATATGGTGATGGAATATCAACCGGGCAAGAGTTTCGACGAATATCTTAAAACGAATACTTTTTCAGAAAGCGATCTGATTTCAATCATTTTACCGCTAACTGACGCATTGAGCACGATACATGCAGCGGGCATGTTGCATCGTGATATCAAACCGACTAATTTGTATATTCGCAGTAACCACACACCTGTTTTGTTAGATTTTGGCTCAGCCCGTTATGCCATTGGGCAAAAAAGCGTCGGCTTGACCAGCGTTGTCACCCCGGGTTACGCCCCATTAGAACAATATGATAACGAAATTGAAGATCAAGGTCCTTGGACTGATATTTATGCCTTAGGCGCTGTGCTTTATTTTGCCATTACTGGCGAAATCCCACCGGCTGCCACCCGACGCATCATGAGCGATCCCATGATTGCCGCAATTGAAATTGGCTATGGAAAATACAGTCAACACTTGTTAGAAGCCATTGATTGGGCGTTGATGCCGAACAAAGAAGAAAGACCACAAACAATTGTAGATTGGCGGGAAAAAATTCTCCTTGGCATTCCACAATCTCATAGCCCCAGTATTCGTTTAAATACAGGTATAACTTCCACTATTAGACAAACCACAAAATTTGTCTCAAAACCGAAAACACCACCATGGTTAATGACGATGGCAGGTATGTTAGCCTTCATCATTTGTGCGATTGCTGTGGGCGTATTATTTGATCAAAATCGACAACTCACTGAAGAACAAGAAAAACGTATCGTTGCAGAAACAAAAATTGCCAAAATTGAAGCAAACTTAACTTTTGAAATGCAACAACATAAAAAAGTCGTGGCGCAATTAGCTGAAGTACAAAAAACCTTAGATGAAGTTCAGGGTTTTTATACCGATCCAATGATGAACGCTGATTCAGTGAAAGTAGCTCAATGCGAACAATGTCTATTACAACAAAAATTTTATGACGTAGTCGGAGTGACTGCAAATGACATGTTAAATGTACGTCAATATCCAAGTACTAGTAGTGATGTCATCACCAAAATTCCGCCAGATAGTCGTTGTGTCGCTTATTTAAATCGCTTATATATTATTGGAACAAATATATGGATATATATAGAATATAATTCAGTACAAGGCTGGGTTAATTCTATCTATCTCAGAGAAAATAAAGAGTGTCCTTTAAAATAAATCATTTTGATACAACATGATAGCAGCTTTGAAAACAATATTATTACTCTGTAGTTTATTAGCATGGTACGGTTTTATTTTTCTACTAGTCCTCTTAATTCCCAAAAATAATCCATCAATTCCACCAGTTCCATTGACGGTTAAACTGATTCAACCCGTTGTAGCACCTACCGTAGCTACCGTTAAAGAAGCGATTGATTTAGTTGATAAAACACCTGTTTTGCCAACGTCGCTCCCCGTACCAACTAAAGTGCCAGAAAAAATGACCGCAGCGGTTCATAAGAAAATACCCGCTCAAAAGAAAGCTAAATCGCCCAAAAAAGAAGTTGCCGCAAAAAAAATACCTTCTCCTAAAAAACAAATGGCACAACCTGTGGTAAAGAATGAAAAAAATGAAGCGGTTCCCCCATCAACAACGCCCACATCGCTTTCGACTAACCCTGTCACACCATTTGCACAACCGATACCTGCGCAACCAAAACAACAGCCAATTACTCCCGCCATAGTGACGCAAAAACCACCTATTAATGCGGCTTATTTGCACAATCCTAAACCACGTTATCCCAAATTATCAAGACGATTGGGAGAACAAGGCAAAGTGATGTTGCGAGTCAAAGTGAATCAATCTGGTAATGTTGAACAAATTCAAATAAATACTTCAAGCGGTTTCGCACGATTAGATACTGCAGCGCAAAATACTGTACAAAATTGGAGTTTTATTCCGGCACAACGTAATGGACAAGCGATCAGCGATTGGGTTATGGTGCCCATTGTGTTTAATTTAACTGATTAATTTAATATGCAAGGACCTTATCCTATTTTTTGTCGCGGACATTCTGGTGGACGCATTTTATGCGAAGCCTTTATTCATAATGGCATTGATATGGGCAAAGTTGCACCTGATCGTAAAGATACAGAATTTTTTTCCATCCATAATCCTTTGATTTATGAGTTGACGTTAAATGCTTATCACTACATTACTGCGACATTGGAACAAAAAAAGTATTTTCAACAATTGATGCAGCAATGCCTTGGCGAATATATTGCACAAGAAATCAAAATGCAGCCTTTTGGCTGGAAAATGGGCATGAGTCTCTTCATGTTACCGGTGGTTTTAGACACTTTTCCACACGCTAAAGTGATTCACCTGATTCGTGATGGTCGTGATGTCATGTTATCTCGTTTAGAAGCGCGATTTGGTGGTAATAATTTAGCTAATCCATTGAATCAATTACTTGTATTTGGGCATACGCCTGTAACTCATTTTGCTGGTCAGTCATTGACTTCTGAAACGATTGCCGCTTATCGTAATGAATTGGAAATATTACATTGGGTGACAGCCGTAAATTATGGTTTACAGGGACGGCAGTATCCAGAACGTTATTTGGAAGTTAAGTATGAAACGCTTTGTCAAGACCCAATCACTACTTGTGAGATGATATTTGATTTTCTGCAACAACCTTTTTTGACAACAACAAAAACTTGGCTAAAACAGGCAGTGCATGGGGTACGTATTGGAAAATGGCGTAACTTACCCGCTGAGCAACTAGAAAAACCACTATCAATTGCTGGCGAGTTATTAAAAAAATTGAATTATCCGGTTTAGAATTATCCAGCATTCATCAGAATATTGCGATGCTATCGTTTTTTATGCTATAGTAGTATTACGATATTTTATTTTGTAATAATCAACTTCGATGAAATTAATATTCAGCATTATTAGTCTTGGATTAATTCCTTCTTTATCGCAAGCTCATTTCCAAACTCTCTTGCCTAATCAAGCGATTGTCACTGAAAATAGTTATAAAACAATCACTTTACAAGCGCAATTTACTCACCCTATGGAACAAGGTCCATTGATGAATATGGCAATGCCACAACAATTTGGTGTGTTTGTTAATGGACAATCTCATAATTTATTATCCACATTGCAATCTCATCAACAAGATGGGAATACGTGGTTTTCTGCCGTTTATCCAGTGAAAATGCCGGCGGATTATGTTTTTTTTCTTGAGCCAACGCCTTATTGGGAAGCGTTGGAAGGAAAAATGATTATTCACTATACCAAAGTCGTTGTTGATGCCTTCGGTGCCGAAGCGGGTTGGGAAACGATGGTAAATTTTCCAATTGAAATTCAACCGCTTGTTCGTCCTTATGGTCTATGGACGGGTAATTTATTTCGTGGAATTGTTATTTTTCAAGGAAAACCGTTACCTTTTGCGACAATTGAAGTAGAATATTTTAACGAAAATCATCATATTAGCATTCCTTCCGATCCATTTGTTATTCAAAAAATTAAAGCCGATGCCAATGGTAATTTTGCCTATGCCATGCCTATTGCCGGTTGGTGGGGATTTGCGGCACTGACCATCGGAGATGAATTGGTTAAAAATCCATTGGGTGAATTAGTCCCCGTTGAATTGGGAGGATTAATGTGGATACAAGTCATTGATTTGGAGTGATTAAATGCGTTGGTTTATTGTTATTTTTGGTTGTTTATGGTTATCCGTTGCGCAAGCGCATAAAATTAAAATTTTTGTTACCGCCGATGGGCAAATAATGAATGGATATGTTTATTTTCCCGGCGGTGGGCAGGCTCAGCAAGCTACGATCATAGTAACGATACCGCCTGATGATGCGCCTTTAGCAACATTGCAAACAGATAGTGATGGCAAATTTACTTATGTTTCCCAACAAGTTGCTGATTATTTATTTACAGTTGATGTGGGTGATGGACATCGTGCCAGTTATCAAATAAAAGCCAATGAGTTAAGCGCAAAAGTATCGCCTGAAATAATACCTGATTCTCTTATCATGAAGAAATCAAATGGTCATTGTTCAAAAGAAACACAACTCATTGAAACAATAGTATATAAACAAATTCAACCATTGCGTGAACAATTAGAACAGTATGAGGAAAAAGTACGTATACACGATATTTTAGGCGGAATTGGTTATATTTTTGGTTTTTATGGCTTGTTGGTTTATTTACGATATTATCATAACTAGTTGAATTAAAATGCATATTTCAGAAGGTGTTTTATCTATTCCAGTCTTATTAGCGGGCACAACTTTCGCGGTTGCAGGCATTGCTATGGGTTTGCGGCAATTAGACAATGATCGCATTCCAATGACTGCTTTACTTTCCACGGTTTTTTTTCTCGCCAGTCTAATCCATCTACCCGTTGGTGTTAGCAGTGTGCATTTGGTTGCTAATGGGTTGTGCGGTTTACTATTGGGTTGGATCGCATTTCCTGCGATTTTAGTGTCGTTGATTTTACAAATGATTTTGTTTGGTTTTGGAGGATTAACTACTTTAGGTGTCAATACTTTAATTATGGCATTACCCGCTGTGCTTTGCTATTACTTATTGGGGCGTAATTTAATGCATTACAGCGTGCAGCGTGTATTTTGGCATGGCTGTATTGCAGGGATGTTAGCGATTATATTGGGAATTTTCTTAATGAGTACTGCTTTATACTTGACGGGTGGTAAAATGTTTAATCAGATGATAATATTAGTAATTTTCACACATATCCCTGTGATTTTTGTAGAGAGTATATTAACGGGTTTTATTATTTCATTTGTTTATCAAGTTGAACCGGCATTATTACAGTTACGCAATGATGCTTCTTAGGTCAAACTAATAATTTGTATCGTACCAAAAGGTTGCAATTGTACAATTTGAACCAGCGATTCTTTAGTAAGTTCCAACATTGCCAACACAGTCACAACAACACCCGACCGTCCTTCAGTAAGCGTAAATAAATGGGTAAAATCTATGCAGCGATTATTTTTTAAACTATCCAAAATGAAAGTCATTCGTTCACGTACAGACAGTGGTTCACGCAAAATTTGATGTGAAGAAAAGAAAGTTGCCCGCATCATGACATCTTGCATTGCCGTCAACAAATCTTCCCAATTGACTTGAGGAATAACAATTTCACGTGGTATTTCAACCATATCCAAATTGACTACAAAAATATCACGTCCTATTTGTGGATACTTTTCCAAATCCTGTGCTGCTTTTTTATAAATCGCATATTCTTGTAATTGTTTGATTAATCGAGTACGCGGATCAACTGCCGTATCGTCAGTTTCATCATGTACCGGTAACAGAAGTTGAGATTTGATTTCTGTCAGTATAGCCGCCATCACT
Organism: Thiomargarita sp.; assembly: GCA_020721045.1. Taxonomy (GTDB): domain Bacteria; phylum Pseudomonadota; class Gammaproteobacteria; order Beggiatoales; family Beggiatoaceae; genus DYNN01. The sequence continues at coordinate 26,898 of DYNN01000031.1, forward strand.
AAGTATTCTGCGGCTAAATCTAAGTGAAGTTCTCCCATCAATTCAATATATTGCATGTATTGACGGGTAATTTCAGCGATGGGAATATCTAAAATATTTAAATTTTGACGTTGGATCAAATATAACAGTAAATCTAAAGGTCCTTCAAATGTTTCCAAAAATACACGTAATGCGCCCGGCGGAACGTACAAATCACCGGGTAATTCAGTCGCTATCCCCTGTATGACAGCCGTTGAAACAATTTGTGAGCTGTCATGATTGACTATTGTCATGGTTTAAGATGTTTGTAATTAACTGAATTCCTAGCGATAGACCAATCCCATCACTTGCCTGACTTCTTCTATAGTCTCACGTGCGGTGGCGCGTGCTTTTTCACAACCTTCATTAACAATGGCGCGCACAGTTTCAGGCTCATCGGTATATTGATTAGTTTTTTCTCGAATCGGTGCTAACTCTACTAAAATAGCTTCTATAATCGGTTGTTTACATTCTAGGCAACCAATGCCAGCAGTGATGCAATTCTCTTGTACCCAAGTTTGTACAGAATCATTGGAATAAACTTTATGAAATTGCCAAACAGGACATTTAGCCGGATCACCCGGATCGGTACGTCGCATGCGTGCAGGATCGGTGGGCATTGTCCGTACTTTATCTTGAATGGTATTTGGTGAATCACGTAGCGCAATGGTATTACCATAGGATTTAGACATTTTTTGCCCATCTAATCCCGGCATTTTTGCCATTGGCGTCAACAGTGCGGAAGGTTCTGGTAAAATAGTTTTAGTATCGCCCTCTAAATAACCCAATAATCGCTTTTTATCACCTAAAGTAATATTTTGTTGACTATCAACGAGTGCTATAGCGGTACTAAGTGCTTCATCATCGCCTTTTTCTTGATAACGTTTGCGTAATTCTTTGTAAAGTTTAGCATTCTTTTTACCCATTTTACGGGTTGCATCTCTTGCCTTTTCTTCAAAATTGTGCTCACGTCCATATAAATAATTGAATCTACGCGCTATTTCACGAGTTACTTCCACATGTGCAACTTGATCTTCGCCAACAGGTACCATGCTTGCTTTATAAATTAAAATATCTGCACTTTGCAGCAAGGGATAACCCAAAAAACCGTAAGTAGCAAGGTCTTTTTCTTTCAATTTCACCTGTTGATCTTTGTAAGTGGGCACACGTTCTAACCAACTTAATGGCGTGCACATAGACAATAACAAATGTAATTCCGCATGTTCTGGCACTTTGGATTGAATAAAGATAGATGCTTCGCCCGGATTAATCCCTACGGCTAACCAGTCAACTATCATGTCCCATACATTTTGTGAAATTAAAGCAGTATTGTCGTATTCCGTCGTCAATGCGTGCCAATCAGCGGCAAAAAAGAAACACCGATATTCATATTGTAAAGTTAGCCAATTTTTTAGTACGCCGTGCAAATGCCCTAAATGCAGTTGTCCCGTTGGACGCATACCAGATAACACACGTTGCTGACTCGATGAGCTCAAGCTTGTCTCCGATTCTTTAATTTCATATCAAAAGTAACTATTATGGTCACATTCTAAGTAAAGGTTTAGTATTAGTCAAATTTCTGTTTTATCGTCACGCATCAGTTTTAAATTTCTTGATCGCTTAACAAAAATTCTAACAATGCTTTTTGTGAATGCAAACGATTTTCTGCTTGCTGCCATACCACACTATGATCACCGTCAATCACGTCTGCACTGACTTCTTCACCACGATGTGCTGGTAAACAGTGCATGAATAACGCATTGTCTCTAGCTAAAGCAAATAATTTACTATTGACTTGATAAGGTTCAAATAATTGAGCGCGTTGATCTTGTTCACCTTCTTGCCCCATGCTTGCCCACACATCAGTACATACCAAATCTGCATTAGCGATCGCTTGAACTGGATCGTCGGTGAGTAATACACGATTGTTGGCACTGGAAACCAAATTTAAATCAGGTCGATAACTGGATGGTGTGGCAATCGCTAATTCAAAATCAAACTGCATAGCCGCATGAATGTAAGAATGACACATGTTATTACCATCACCAATCCACGCTACTTTTTTGCCTTGAATACTGCCGCGCAATTCAATATAGGTTTGTATGTCTGCTAATAATTGACAAGGATGATGCAGATCAGTCAATGCATTAATGACTGGAACCCTTGAATATTCAGCAAATATTTCAATACTTTCTTGAGCAAAAGTTCGAATCATGATGCAATCAACCATGCTAGACAGTACGCGGGCTGAATCTTCAATCGGTTCGCCACGCCCTAGTTGAGTATCTCGTGGAGATAAAAAAATTGCATTGCCACCAAATTGGTACATTGCGGTTTCAAACGAAACACGGGTGCGTGTAGATGATTTTTCAAAAATCATTGCCAATACTTTGTTTTTTAACGGTGTATATATCTTTCCAGATTTTAACATCGTTTTCAATTCGATGGCACGTTTAATCAGCGTGGCTAACTCTTCTTTTGATAAATCCAATAAGGTTAAGAAATGACGTGGCATATGTTCCTCAATTGATAGAAGAATCAGTTAAAAATTCTCGAATTAAATGACTCAAGAGTGTAATAATACTATCCGCTTGTTCATCTGAAATAATCAATGGTGGCAATAGGCGAATAGTCCGTTCTGCTGTTACATTAATTAATAGTTGCTGATTCAACGCAAGATTAACCAAAGCACCACATGGACGATCCAACTCAATCCCAATCATTAAGCCTTGAATCCGAATGTCTTTAATTCCTAAAACACCTTGTAATTGCTGAGAAAATCCTTGTTTGAACTGATCAGCAAGTTGAATTACACGGCTCAATAAATTGTCGTGTTGAATCGTTTCAATCACCGCTAACGCAGCACGACAAACCAAGGGATTACCACCAAAAGTACTGCCATGTGAACCGGGTTGAAATAAATGGGCTGCACGTCCTTGCGCTAAACAAGCACCAATGGGTACGCCGTTGCCTAAACCTTTTGCTAAAGTTAAAACATCGGGTTTGATTTCAGTGTGTTGATAGGCACACCATTTGCCCGTACGCCCAATGCCGGTTTGAATTTCATCTAGCAATAATAACCAACTGTGTTTATCGCATAATTCTCTGATTTTAATCAAATAATCAGCATCAGGAATATTGACGCCGCCTTCACCTTGTATGGGTTCAATTAAAACGGCGACCACTTCATTATGACAACGTGCAACTTCGGTAATCGCTTCAATGTCATTGTAAGGTACTCGAATAAAACCGGGCATTAATGGAGTAAAGCCTTGTTTTGCCTTAGGATTACCCGTAGCTGTCAGCGTTGCTAACGTTCTCCCGTGAAAGGCACCTTCTGCAACAATGATTGTCGGCGTTTCTACATTTAAACTATGCCCATACAATCGTGCGATTTTAATTGCAGCTTCGTTTGCCTCAGCACCAGAATTGGAGAAAAAAACTGTTTCCATATCAGTTAATTGCGTTAAAGTATCTGCTAAAGCTTGTTGATGAGCAATGCCATAAATATTAGATGTATGTAGTAATTGTTTGGCTTGTTCACAAATTGCTGCAGTCACTGCTGGATGCGCATGTCCTAAACCACAGACCGCAATCCCTGAAAGCGCATCTAAATAACGCGTTCCTTCAGTATCCCATAGCCAAGCACCTTCACCTTTAACGAAAGTAATTGGTAATCTTGCATAATTAGACATTAAAGTTGCCATTGATAGTCCTAAAATAAAAAAGCAGCCGCTAGGACTGCTAAACTTCATATGTTAACGCAATTTTAGCTATCAATTTGATTGGTGGCAATAGGTTATTTCGTGACATCACTCTTTTTTATGAGCGATTATATAGGTTAAGATATTATTATAAATAAAAATTTTAGCATTCAGTATCAATTGTAGTAAATTATTTACGTAAGAGCTTAACTAGATTGCTTTACATATATTTAAATGTATGTAATAATAAATGGGT
>DYNN01000117.1 GCA_020721045.1 Thiomargarita sp.
GAGATTTATATCTTATGGTAGGTTATGGTAGATAATTATTTACTATCTGTCAACCTTATATTCTTCAGCACAGACGCATTAATTTATAATTTTACACTTATTTTAGCACGAGTGTGTATGTATTATGCAGCAATTCTTAATGATGAAATGGGTTGAATCGTGGACAGTATGATGGGATAAAATATATGCGAAATGATGCGGTTTGCCACCGCATCCTAATGCTTACCAACTTATGAAAGAAAAGGTAAATTATTCAGCACTATCAACAGCTTTCATGCTTAATCGAATACGTCCTTGTTTGTCAATGTCTAAAACTTTTACTTTGACGGTATCGCCTTCACGTAATTTATCGCTGACTTTTTCCACTCGTTCGTTGGAGATTTGTGAAATATGAACTAAGCCATCTCTGCCGGGTAAAACGGTGACAAATGCACCAAAATCCATTAATTTAGCCACTTTACCTTCGTAAATTTTATCAATTTCAACATCCATGGTTAGCATTTCAATCCGACGACGGGCTTCTTGACCACCGGTAAGACTAGATGAGGCAATTTTTACCACGCCATCATCGCTAATATCAATGCTGGCACCGGTGTCTTCTGTCATTGAGCGGATAGTCGCGCCCCCTTTACCAATCACGTCACGAATTTTTTCTGGTTTAATTGAGAAGGTGATAATGCGTGGCGCGTATTCAGACATGTCTACTCGTGGTTTAGCAATGCTGGCTTCCATGATGTCTAAAATATGTAATCGCCCTTCACACGCTTGTGCTAAGGCAGTTTCCATAATTTCACGGGTAATTCCATCAATTTTAATGTCCATTTGGAGTGCTGTCACACCTGTGCGCGTACCCGCTACTTTAAAGTCCATATCGCCTAAATGGTCTTCATCGCCAATAATGTCAGTTAAAACAATAAATTGATCAGCTTCTTTAATTAAACCCATTGCAATACCAGCCACTGCGGCTTTAGTGGGCACGCCGGCATCCATTAGGGATAAGCTAGAACCACAGACAGAAGCCATTGAGCTAGAGCCGTTGGATTCGGTAATTTCTGAGACTAGTCGAATGGAGTAAGGAAATTCTTGAATTGTGGGAATTACAGCTTGTATGCCACGTTTGGCTAGACGACCGTGTCCAATTTCTCGACGTTTAGGTGTGCCGACACGTCCAGTTTCTCCTACGCAATAAGGTGGGAAATTGTAGTGTAACATGAAGTTTTCTCTAAAATCACCTTCTAACGCATCAACAAATTGGGCATCACGCTCTGTGCCTAGTGTTGTTACTACAAGCGCTTGCGTTTCACCTCGAGTAAATAAGGCTGAACCATGGGCGCGAGGTAATACGCCTGTTCTTACAGTAATGGGACGCACTGTGCGATTGTCGCGTCCGTCAATCCGTGATCCTGCTAAAATGGCTTTACGTACAATGATTTTTTCTAATTTTTCAATTTCGGATGTCAATTGAATGTCAGTCCATTGCGCGGCTTCATTTTCATTGATTTTTTGGATAATTTCTTTGCGAATAGTTGCTAAAGTATCTTGACGAATTAATTTATCACGAATTTGATAGGCTTCGCGAATTTTTGATTCTGCTAAGGCACTAATTTGATTAATTAAATCGGTTTGTTTCGGTGCAGGCTGCCATGTCCAAGCAGGTTTTGCAGCGGCTGCGGTGAATTCCTTAATAGCATTGGTAACCGTTTGCAAATGCTGATGTCCAAATAAAACGGCATCCAACATAAGTTGTTCACTCAATTCACTGGCTTCAGATTCAACCATCAACACAGCCGATTCAGTACCAGCAACTACTAAATCTAAGGTGGATTTTTTTAATTCTGTTACTGTGGGATTGAGTATGAATTCATTATCAACATAACCCACTTTAGCAGCACCCAAGGGTCCACTGAAGGGCAAACCTGAAATCGATAATGCAGCCGATGTACCAATTAGGGAAATAATATCAGGGTCAATAATCGGGTCTAGCGACATGACTGTGACAATAATTTGTACTTCGTTAGTGAAGCCTTCTGGGAACAAAGGACGAATTGGACGATCAATTAGGCGGGATGTCAAAATTTCTTTTTCAGAAGGTCGTCCTTCACGTTTAAAGAAACTCGCAGGAATACGCCCTGCGGCATAAGTGCGTTCTTGATAATCGACAGTCAGCGGAAAAAAATCCCCTTCTTTTTGTTCTGGGCTACCGACAACGGTTACTAAAACAACCGTTTCTCCCATGCTGGCTATAACAGCGCCGGTGGCTTGACGTGCAATTTCACCGGTTTCCAAGGTGATGCTGTGTTGTCCGTATTGAAAAGTTTTTTTATATGGGGTCATATCTGTTATTAGCTATCAGTGATTCAGTAAAACTATCATACGTGCAGTTATCAGTGTGGGACCAATTCGCAACTGATAACTGTAATCTGTTTACGATTAGTGGCGTAAACCAAGTCTGGAGATTAAACTACGGTACCGATTGCTATCTTCGCGTTTTAGATAGCTTAACAAAGTACGACGTTGATTAACCATGGTAATTAAACCACGTCGTGAATGATTGTCTTTAACGTGTTTCTTAAAGTGTGAGGATAATTGTAAAATGTTTGCCGTCAACAATGCTACTTGCACTTCGGGAGAACCGGTATCATTAGCGAAAAGTTGATAATCTTTGACGATTTGCGCTTTTTCAGCACTGGTTAAAGCCATGTAATGCTCCTAAAAACAATTTTATTAAATAGATGAAAGGCAAATAGAACCAATTATTTTAACTGTGTAATGACTGAGTAACAAGTAAAAAATTGAATAAGCGTTATTATTTTTATCTTTACTTGTTTAGTGAGCTTAACTTAGGAAGAAAATCGCTCAAACATAGGTATATATTAATTTTATTTATTACTTAGGTACAAAGAATAATGAAAATTTTATTATCACTGTTTATTTTACTGATCGGTTTTTTTGCGACAGGGGTTTATCTGCACGAGACACTAGAGCAACAAGCGACGGCATTCTGCGATGCAATTCCTTTAGCGACACCCATTGACGTTGCGCATTTCAAACAAACCGTGTTGCGCACTCAGCCCACGACAATTGGTGGGTCAGATCAAATAAATAATGTCAGCTTTCACATCAATGCGCGTCATGACGCCATCACGGAACAGATGATTGTTGCATCAGGCATGGATGAATTTCTCAATAAAGCGGGAATAAAATCATCGGCAGAAGATCAGCAAGCGTATATTGTGACATGGTTCAGCAGTTTTATGCCCTTTACTGGATATGCGTGTGAAATCCGTCTGGAACAACAGCGTGTCAGTAGTAAGCACCTGATTATTGCGGATTAAGCAATTGAAAAACATTGAATGACTTAAATAACGCAGCACATGCATATCATCGACGCATACATCGCTCCCATGTAAAAAATGCTCATGCCGCTGCTTAGAACCAATAAGCTGCGTGACAAACGCAAGAAATAGAGTTTTAATGATTTTTTTTGAAATGTGAGATTATTAATCTGATAAACATGCGTCCGATTACGCTATGCTAATCGGACCTACGGTCCTTATTTTTCAGGAGATACAAATAGTTATTTCTTTGCTTATATCGAACTCACGTTAGGTAGTATTTTAACTCGCAATAGGTGAATTCTCCTATTGTTAGCCCGTATCACTTCAAAGGAAAAACCGCCTAATTCAATCGTTTCGCCACGTTTAGGCAGGTGTCCAAAGGCTTGTAACACGAGCCCGCCAATTGTATCAAATTCTTTATCACTAAATTGAGTTTTAAAGTAGTCGTTAAAATCTTCTATCGGTATCAGGGCTTTCACTGTGTATAAGCCGTTATCACGTGGTTTGATGAAAATTTGATCGTCAATATCATATTCGTCATCAATATCGCCCACGATTTGTTCGATCACGTCTTCAATGGTGATCAAGCCGGCAACACCGCTGTACTCATCAACAACAATTGCCATGTGATTACGATTGGTACGAAATTCACGCAATAGCACATTTAATCGTTTGCTTTCAGGAATAAAAATCGCCGGACGCATCACGTCTCGCATGTTAAAATGATGATTGGGTCCTTGAGCATAGTAATCCAGTAGGTCTTTGGCGAGAAAAATACCTTGTACATCGTCGCGATTATCGCCCACCACTGGAAAGCGTGAATGTCCGGATTCTATGATGATTTTGCTGAGTTCGTCAGGTGGTAAATTGATTTCTAAAACAACCATTTGCGCTCTAGGAAGCATGACATCACGTACATGCATATCAGCAACTTGCATAGCACCTTCTATCATCGCTAAAACATCAGGTGCAAATAAATTGTAATGTTGTGCAATACGTAGTTGGTGTAGTAATTGTTCTTTAGTTTGTGGCTTATTGGATAACATTTGTCTAAAACGTTTAAACCACGAATGAGGAGTAACCATTGTACTTATATGATTTGATATGGGTTTGGATAATTTAAGGTAGCTAAAATACGAATTTCTAAATCTTCCATGAGTTGGGCTTCGTGATCATTCAAGTGATCGTAACCCAATAAGTGTAAAGTGCCGTGTATGACTAAGTGAGCCCAATGTGGTAGTCGCAGTTTTTGCTGTTCTCTGGCTTCACGTTCGACAACAGGAGCGCAAATCACTAAATCGCCTAATAAATAATAAGTGAGTTCAGATAAATCAATGCCTGGTGGATAATCAAAGGGAAATGATAATACATTTGTTGCACCTTGACGCTGTCGCCACGTAGCATTAAGTGCTGCGCCTTCTGTTTCATCTACAATACGAATAGTGATACCAATAGGTATTGTAATTGAATTTAACATAGCGTACTTTATAGGGTAATTAATTGTTGCATTAACCCATTGATTTAATTGCTTATCATTTGGTAAATCAACATGATGAGTGACATTTTGCAGATCAACTTCAATAGTGATGGGATTATAATTTTGCACGTTCATATGCTTCAATAATCCGTGCCACAATAGGGTGTCGCACAACATCTTTGGGGGTGAAAAAAGTAAAACTTACGCCTTTAACGCCGGGTAAAATATCGATTACTTGACGTAAACCAGATTGCTTATCACTGGGCAAATCCACTTGGGTAATATCTCCGGTAATTACTGCTGTCGAGCCAAATCCTAATCGCGTTAAGAACATTTTCATTTGTTCAACGGTGGTATTTTGTGCTTCATCTAAGATAATAAACGATTCATTTAAAGAGCGACCGCGCATATACGCCAACGGAGCAATTTCTATCATACCTCTTTCAATCAGTTTTACTACTTTTTCAAAACCAAGCATTTCGTATAAAGCGTCGTAAAGTGGACGTAGGTAGGGATCAACTTTTTGTGCCAAATCGCCGGGTAGAAAACCTAGACGTTCTCCCGCTTCTACAGCCGGTCGTACTAATACCAAACGGCGCACTTCTTCACGTTCTAATGCTTCCACCGCGCAGGCAACAGCTAAATAGGTTTTACCCGTTCCCGCTGGTCCAATGCCAAAATTGACATCATGACGCACAATATTATTTAAGTATAGACGTTGATTGGGTCCACGCCCTTTGATGACACCGCGACGGGTACGTACTGCGACTTCAGCTTCTTGGGTAGAAACTTCTGCCATGTCATCTGGTGGTAAAAGGTCAGTTTCGATACTAGACTCCTGAGAAAATAGGTGAACACGTTGTGGATTGAGTGCTTCGTGCAAAGTAGCTTTATATAATTCTTTCAACAAATAAGCAACGCTATGAACAATTTGACCCAATCCAATGATACGGAATTGATGACCACGATTGCGAATTTCTACGCTAAACCGTTTTTCTAATTGTCTTAAATGTTCATCAAATTGTCCACAAAGATTTGCTAATCGCGCATTATCAAACGGTTCTAAAGTAAAATCATCAGTAATGGCAGTATTAAGATCAGTAATATTTTTCAAAGTATCAATAATCAATTTGAGTGATTTTAAATCCTAACTTGTAGTTATAGCAAAATTTATTATCTTTTTCAATAAGTAATCACGTTGTTCACTTATTTTAACGTTCACCAAAAATCGCTCTACCGATACGCACATGGGTTGCGCCTTCTTCAATCGCAATTTCAAAATCATCAGTCATGCCCATGGATAATTGTTGCGAATTAAGTAATTGTGGATGTAAAGCGTGGATTAATGCAGTCGTACTACTAAAAATACGACGTAATTCAGTTTCTGAAACCTCCCATGGTGCCATCGTCATTAATCCTTGTAGGGACAAATTTGGCAATTTCTTAATATATTCAATATCTTGTATAAATTCTTCTATCCACCGAGGTTGTGTTTGCCATTGTTGACAATTAAATCCACTTTTACTGGTTTCGCCTGAAATATTAACTTGGATAAAAATCGATAATTGACGATTAAATTCAAGTAATTGCATTGATAAACGCTCAGCAATTTTTACACTGTCCACCGCATGAAAATAATGTGCATATTGGGCAACAGTTTGGCTTTGACGGGATTGTAAATGTCCAATAAAATGCCATTTTAAATCAGTTAAATGCGCTAATGCAACGGCTTTTTCAGCTAATTCATCAGTACGATTTTCACCAAAATGGCGAATGCCTGCTTGATAGGCGGTGATTATCTCTGTAATCGGTTTTTGTTTGCTGACAGCGATTAAAGTAATTTCATCTTGATTTCGTTGAACACGTTGAGCCGCTTGCATTATGCGATTGCGAATCGTTTGTATAGAACGCTGATTGGCTGTCATAGCTACATTGATTTAGTTGGAAAAATCCACTGCCATTTGTACAATCGGGAAACCACTGTGCGCCCAACTTACAATGCCACTGTGTAAATTATAAACATTATCATAACCTTGCTGTGCCATAAACATACAAGCTTGGGCGGACCTTGCACCCGTTCGGCAATAAAATACCACTGGCTGATCTTTAGGTACATCTTGAATACGCAAGGGTAAAGTGGCTAGCGGTAAGGGTTGTCCGTTGGCAATTGCCGCTTGGCTCATTTCTGAAAGGGTGCGCACGTCAATTAAGCGTGGCGGTTCTTCTTTTTCTAGCCATTGGAATAGTTCGTCGGCGTTAATTTCCTTAACTAACATAATGATCTCGCTGAATTTGGAATGATGTTTATTTTAATGTTTAATCTCCCAGACTTGCCAATAAATCCATTTGATGTTCACGGGTTAAAGGTTCAATCAGGTGAGATAAATTGCCTTGTAAAATATCTTCTAATTTGTACAAAGTTAAGTTAATACGATGTTCGGTGACACGACCTTGTGGAAAATTATAAGTGCGAATACGTTCTGAACGATCACCACTACCCACTAAACTACGTCGTGTCGCTGCTTGTTCTGCATGTTGTCTTTCGCGTTCGGCAGCCAATAGGCGAGATTGTAACAGAGACATGGCTCTAGCGCGATTTTTATGTTGTGAACGTTCATCTTGACATTCAACTACAATACCACTGGGTAAATGCGTAATTCGAATGGCAGAATCAGTACGATTGACATGTTGCCCGCCCGCACCCGATGCGCGATAAGTATCAATGCGTAAATCTGAAGGATTAATTTCAATTTTATTCACTTCTGCTACTTCTGGCATGATTGCAATAGTACAGGCAGAGGTATGAATACGTCCTTGCGTTTCGGTTTCAGGCACACGTTGCACGCGATGACCACCTGATTCAAATTTGAGTTTAGAATATACATCTTGCCCAAGGATACGGATAATCACTTCTTTATATCCACCATGTTCACCCAAACTTTCACTGACAATTTCTGTAGTCCAACCAATTTGTTCGGCATAACGCGTATACATGCGCATCAAATCACCGGCAAATAATGCGGCTTCATCTCCTCCAGTGCCTGCACGAATTTCCAAGAAAATATTGCTGTGATCGTCAGGGTCTTCTGGTAATAGAAGTAATTGTAATTCTTCTAATAATTTAGCTTGAGTTTCTTGGGCATCTTGTAATTCTTCCTCAGCTAATGCGCGCATATCAGGATCACTATCACGCAACATTTCCTTAGCATGACTGATAGCTTCATCAAATTTGGAATAACTTTGAAAACAATCAACGACCGGTTTAATCTCGGCAAATTCTTTAGATAAATTACGAAATTGATCTTGATTCGTAATAATTTTAGGATCAGATAACAAATTTTCTAATTCCAATGAGCGATTCGCCAAGTGTCTCAATTTGGTACGAACTGACTCTTTCATAATTTAAACCTGTATAATAAAGTGAAACTGTTTCTGATGATAGGTGACAAAAATAATGGAAAGCAATCAATTAGTTAATTACTTTTTCATCATGGTGACGGCAATCATTGCTTATCATGGATTAACGCATCGCAACGAAGATGGGGAAAGTGACTTTGGACACATGTTATTTGGTGCAATTGCGTTATTGTTTTGCTTGCGCGTTTTATTTGTAGATATATTAAAACTAGTTTAGCCGTTGGTTATGGTGGCTTTTATTTCAGATTCAAGTCACCATTTTCAACTCGCTTTTTGATTATATTGGATCGATTGTACCAAATTTTTGCCAGAAATTGTTCATTCGTTATGACCGATTAACTGCTTCAAAAAACATATTTAAATGTATGTATTTGATAATTCGCTTTCTGT
>DYNN01000200.1 GCA_020721045.1 Thiomargarita sp.
CTCAATCCCCCTTTGGTAAAGGGGGAAGCAAAATTTCCTTAACTTAATGTTATTGTCGTGTTCACATGGATACTCCTGATTAAAAATTCAAACCAGATTATTTCTAACTTTGTTTTTATGCAAATTTTAATGCGTTTGCTCTGAATGAAGTTTTCAGATTTACTCTGGAATATTGTATTTTATGTTACAATAATCGGCAACACGTTGGTTGACTTTTTAAAAGCGGCTAGGGGTGCCTTTAGTGGCTGAGAAAAACCCTTTGAACTTGAACCGGTTAGCACCGGCGTAAGAAAGCACGCCTTCAATGGATTGTTCTTGCGTCGGCTATTTATTTCACTTGACAGGTAAACAGAATGAACGCAAGCATTGACAATTCAATAGGTAATATTGATCCTATTACACCATTTCCTAATTCTACTAAAATTTATATTATCGGCAGTCGCCCTGATTTGCGTGTGCCTATGCGTGAAATTAAACTGTCAGATACACTGTCTTCTGAAGGTAAAAAAGCCAATTCTGTAGTTACAGTCTACGATCCCTCTGGTGTATATACTGATCCAACGGTTAAAATTGATATTCAGCAAGGTTTATCCTCTATTCGTAGTGTTTGGATCGAAGAACGACAAGATACCGAAATATTACCAGAAATTACATCAAGTTACGGACAAAAACGCGCACATGATCCGGCTTTAGAACAATTACGTTTTCCTACATTACGTCAACCACGTCGGGCAAAAACTGGTTATAATGTTACCCAAATGCACTATGCAAAACAAGGTGTTATCACGCCTGAAATGGAATTTATTGCCATTCGTGAAAATCAACGTTTAGAAACGGTAAAAGATCAACTTTTGTTACAACAACATCTAGGCAATAGTTTTGGTGCAACAATTCCTAAACTTATTACACCAGAATTTGTACGTGATGAAATTGCCAAAGGTAGAGCAATTATCCCTGCTAATATCAATCATCCAGAAGTTGAACCGATGATTATTGGGCGAAATTTTTTGGTTAAAATCAATGCTAATATTGGTAATTCTGCATTAGGCTCTTCTATCAGTGAAGAAGTGGAAAAGATGATTTGGTCAATTCGTTGGGGTAGTGATACAGTCATGGATTTATCCACTGGTAAAAATATTCATGAAACTCGTGAGTGGATTATTCGTAATTCACCGGTACCGATTGGTACGGTTCCAATTTATCAAGCGTTAGAAAAAGTTGATGGCAAAGCAGAAGAACTTACTTGGGAACTCTTTCGTGATACTTTGATTGAACAAGCAGAACAAGGTGTTGATTATTTTACTATTCACGCTGGTATCCGTTTAGTACATGTTCCTTTGACGGCTAAACGTATGACGGGAATTGTCTCGCGTGGCGGTTCTATCATGGCAAAATGGTGTTTGGCACATCATCAAGAAAGTTTTTTGTATACGCATTTTGAAGAAATTTGTGAAATTATGAAGGCTTATGATGTGGCATTTTCTTTGGGTGATGGTTTACGTCCGGGTTCAATTGCCGATGCCAATGATGCAGCACAATTTGCAGAATTAGAAACTTTGGGCGAATTAACCAAAATTGCTTGGCAACATGAAGTGCAAACTATGATTGAAGGACCCGGTCATGTGCCAATGCACTTAATTATGGAAAATATGACGAAACAACTAAAAGAGTGTCAAGAAGCCCCTTTTTACACTTTAGGTCCTTTAGTTACTGATATTTCACCAGGTTACGATCATATTTCTTCCAGTATTGGAGCGGCGATGATTGGTTGGTATGGCTGTGCGATGTTATGTTATGTGACTCCCAAAGAACATTTGGGATTGCCTGATAAACACGACGTGCGTGAAGGTATTGTGGCTTATAAAATTGCAGCCCATGCAGCCGATTTAGCCAAAGGACATCCAGCGGCACAAATTAGGGATAATGCTATTTCTAAAGCGCGTTTTGAATTTCGTTGGGAAGATCAGTTTAATTTAGGTTTAGACCCACTGCGCGCACTCGAATATCACGATGCGACTTTACCCAAAGAAGGGGCTAAAACAGCGCATTTTTGTTCTATGTGTGGACCCCATTTTTGTGCGATGAAAATCACGCAAGATGTGAGAGATTATGCGCAGCAAAAAGGCATTGAAGACAGCGAACAGGCTTTAGCCACTGGTTTACAAGAAAAAGCAGCAGAGTTTAAAACAATTGGCAATAAAATTTATCTTTAAATAGAGAGCTTTGCAAAAGCCACTAAAGTATTTGCTTAGAAGGCAATAGATTCATTTT
>DYNN01000118.1 GCA_020721045.1 Thiomargarita sp.
TAGATAGTATGGAATCAGAAGATAGCGGCTTGTCCTTAGATGATGATATGTCTTTAGATAGTACAGAATCAGAAGATAGCGGCTTGTCCTTAGATGATGATATGTCTTTGGATAGTACAGAATCAGAAGATAGCGGCTTGGCTTTAGATGATGATATATCTTTGGATAGTATGGAATCAGAAGATAGCGGCTTAGCTTTAGATGATGATATGTCTTTAGATAGTATGGAATCAGAAGATAGCGGCTTGTCCTTAGATGATGATATGTCTTTGGATAGTACAGAATCAGAAGATAGCGGCTTGGCTTTAGATGATGATATATCTTTGGATAGTATGGAATCAGAAGATAGCGGCTTAGCTTTAGATGATGATATGTCCTTAGATAGTGCAGAATCAGAAGATAGCGGTTTGTCTTTAGATGATGATATATCCTTAGATAGTATGGAATCAGAAGATAATGGCGGCTTGTCTCTGGATAATGATGAAGATATTGATTTAGGTTTAGGCGACGATTTATCTTTTGGGACAGATGACGACGAATCTTCCGATCTAAGCGAAACCAGCCTGAGTGGTGATAACGATCTTAGTGACTTACTCACTCAATTAGATGACGACGAACTTAATTCTGGTGGTGATGATGATTTTGGCTTGGAAATGGGAGACGAGATCAGCGGCAAATTTGATTTGGCTCAAATGTATGTCGATATGGAAGATACTGATTCCGCACGTAATATCTTGAATGAAATCATTGCTGAAGGTGATGCAGATCAAAAAGCTAGAGCTGAAGGTGAATTAGCAATGTTGGGTTAAGTCAATCTGGTGTAGACAGTAAAATTGTTACTGAAACTCAGCTATAAAATGAATTTACCATTAGGCACTACAACGCAACCACTTTTGCAACTAGATAAAATCTGCTTTAATTACGAGAATAATCGTTTTTTATTAAACCAGCTTGATTTTTCAATTTATGTAGGCGAACATATTGGTTTAATTGGAAGTAATGGTTGTGGTAAAACCACATTGTTACATTTAATGTTAGGTTTATTATCGCCTTCTCAAGGTAAAATTATTGCGTTTGGTCAACAATGTTATCAAGAGACTGATTTTATTGAAGTACGTGCTAAAGTGGGTTTATTATTTCAAGAGGCAGACGATCAACTTTTTTGTCCTACAGTAGCAGAAGATGTGGCTTTTGGTCCGTTAAATTTAGGAAAATCACCTGATGAAGCTAACAAAATTGTGCATCAAGTATTACTAGAGTTAGGTTTAGTCAATTATGAAAACCGTATCACTTACCGTCTATCTGGTGGCGAAAAGCGTCTAGTATCGCTCGCCACCGTATTAGCCATGCAGCCAGAAGTATTATTATTAGACGAACCTACTACCGGTTTAGACGAACAAGCACAAAGCCGTTTAATTGAAATATTACAAAACTTACCCCAAGCAACCTTGATTGTGTCACACGATCTGTCTTTTTTACAGCAAGTAACACAACGAATTTTACGCTTGCAACAAGGACAACTAGTTAATTTAACCTAATTTGTTAGCCACCAGTGACATTCATATAGCGCAAAATGTTCGGTTGCGCTGCTAAATCAAAATTATGTCCTTTTGGTTTATATGCCATTGCTTCAATAATTGCCTGTTTAAGTGGTTCAGTGCTGCCGGGATTTGCGCGAATCACACGACGTAAATCAACTGAATTTTCTTGACCTAAACAAAGAATTAATCGTCCTTCTGTGGTTACTCTAACGCGATTGCAACTATCACAAAAATTGTGACTGTGTGGCGAAATAAAACCAACGCGCGTTGTAGTATTGGGAATTTGATAATATTTGGCGGGACCGTTAGTCGTTTCGGTGGTTGGTAGTA
Source organism: Thiomargarita sp. (assembly GCA_020721045.1). GTDB lineage: Bacteria > Pseudomonadota > Gammaproteobacteria > Beggiatoales > Beggiatoaceae > DYNN01. Next base: position 1,872 of record DYNN01000118.1, read on the forward strand.
AAGTAAAGAAACGGCTTAAATCACGGCGAATTTGCTCACTACTATAAAAACCCTCCTCACGATCATGGCTATTAACCACGCCAACTGGCATTTCTTCAATAAAACTGATGTCTATTCCTTTATCTACAGCAAACTGTACTAAATCAACGACTTCATCATGATTACGATTTTTTAAGATCACGGCATTAATTTTAATACGCTCAAAACCCGTTTGGATAGCGGCGTCAATTCCACGTACTACTTTTTCTAACTTGCCGTTGCGAGTAATTTCTTGAAATCGTTTAGCTTTTAGACTATCAAAACTAATATTCAGTCGTTTAACCCCCGCTTCTCGCAATGATTTTGCCATTTTTTCGAGCTGCGAACCGTTAGTAGTTAGGACTAATTCTTTTAAATCAGATAATTGAGATAAATTTTGGAATAATTGTAAAATACCTTTACGTATTAATGGCTCTCCTCCAGTGATACGAATTTTGCTGACACCTAATTCAACAAAAGCACTTCCCAAAATCTCCAACTCCTCCAGAGTCAACAACTGCGCACGTGGTAAAAAAGTCATTTGTTCGCTCATACAATATACGCAACGAAAATCACATCTATCGGTGACTGACATGCGTAAATAGTTAATTTTGCGACCAAATTTATCAGACAATTGGAAGGACATGCTGCAAGTTCCTTTTTCATTATTGTTAGCGAGTTATATATTATTACATATTACGCTGCAGCACAATTGATCTAACTCAAGTTTAAGTGAAATTTAATTCAGTAGAAAATCGAAATAGGGCAATCGCATTAAAATTTTTAGTTATTTAAAATTAGAAAATCATTATGTAATTTAACGCGATTGCCTTAATTAATCCATTATCAATACTTCAGTCTAACCATATTATTCTTCTGTTTTTTCACGCTTTTTACCACTCTTGTGATGTGGTGATATAAATATTTTGGTTAGCGGCAAATAACATGCGTCCGATTACGCTACGCTAATCGGACCTACGCGGCTACGCGGCAATGCCATTAAGTTAAGCGTTTCCCCCCCTTTTTTAAAGGGGGCAGGGGGGATTTAAGTAATTGAAATATTAAAAATCCCCCTCAATCCCCCTTTGGTAAAGGGGGAAGCAAAATTTCCTTAACTTAATGCTATTGAAGTGTAGGGTGCATAAACGATAGTATTATGCACCATTTTCATGCTACGATACCAAATAAGGTTCTACCAATTTAGCAACACCATCTGTATCAAAATTACTAATTAAATGATGTAGTTGCGTCATTAATGGTAGCAAATGAGGATTATCTTGTTCCAACTGCTTCACATTTGCTAAAACTGCTTTTACATCTCCTTCCATAGCTAATCCAAATAACACTTTCGCTTGTGCAGGTGTCAATTTTACCGATTGCGCATTATCAGCAGCTATTGTTGTTTCTTCAGGCATTTCTTCCACATCTTGCTCACAAATCCATTCTAAATTTAACAATTTTTGCAGAGCATTGAGTAATTCATCTGCGTGAATCGGTTTGGAAATAAAGGCATTAAAACCCGCTTCAATACTTTGCTGTTGATTATAATCCAATATGCTGGCTGAGGAAGTTATAACTGGTAAATCTTTAAATTCATTATATTTTCTAATTTGACGAATCGTTTCAAAACCATCCATAACAGGCATAACCAAATCCATGATGATGAGATGCGGACGTTGTTGTGGTAAATTTTCTAAACAAATACGACCATGCTCAGCTTCTACAATTTCAAATCCCAGCGGTGTCAATAAATGTTCAACAACAGAACGATTTTCCGATCTGTCATCAACGACCATAATACGTTTGCGTTCACCAGTATAGCCTGTAACTACTAGCGTTTCGCTTGGAATTGATCGGGCAACGTGGGCGACCTCTTCTACGGGTAAAATTACGGAAAATGTGCTGCCTTTGCCTAAGACACTTTTAACTTCCAAAGTACCTTGCATTAAATCAACTAAACGTTGTGTAATTGATAAACCTAAACCAGTACCTTCTGGACGGTAGTTTTTATCGCCAGCTTGTTGAAATGGTTGGAAAATTTTAACTATATCTTCGTTAGAAATTCCGATACCCGTGTCTACAATTTGAAAATTCAGTTGCCCATTTTGGTAGGAAACTCTAAAGTTAATACCACCATATTTAGTGAATTTAACGGCATTACCTAACAAATTAACCAAAATTTGACGTAACCGCTTTTCATCAGCCCGGATACCCATCGGTAAATGAGAAAGTGGTTCAAAAATAAAGGCGATATTCTTCTGTTCAGTGCGCAAGGCGAACAGTTCAATGATTGTTTTTAGGAAATCTTCCAAATGCAAATCAGTTGGATACAGTTCTAAATTATTGGCTTCAATTTTGGAAAGGTCTAAAATGTCATTGATTAATGTCAATAAATAATCCGCGCTGCGCCGCACAATATCAACACCTTCATGTTGTTTTGGCGTAAATGATTTGTCGCGTGCAAAAATCTGTGCATAACCCAAAATACCATTCAGTGGCGTACGTAATTCATGACTCATATTAGCTAAAAATTCACTTTTGGCACGATTAGCCGATTCTGCCATTTCCCAAGCTTTGGTACGTTCTTGAATCCGTTCTTCCAATTCTGCATTTAAATTACGTAACACTTCTCGTTGTTGTGCAATTTGTTGGGTCATATCGTTAAATGTATGACTTAATACAGCAAATTCTCCAGTATTTTCATTTACTTGCCACGTATAATTTCCACTTTTCACCGCTTCCATTGCCGTAGTTAATTCTTTTAATGGCTGTGCGACATGACGACGAATAATGAGAGAAGTTAATAGAAAAATAATAATAAAACCAATAAGATGAACAAATAAATCTTGCCTAAATGATGCCCATAAACGTTCTGTTATCGCAGAAGCGGGTAATTTAATGCTGAGTAAGCCACGCAAATCACCTACTTTATAATCGTAAGAAGTATCATAAGTGTCACGGATAGTAGGTGGCGCATCACTTTGTTTTCCATGACATTTTAAACAGTATTCTTCAACCCAAATCGGACGTGCATATAAATAAAATTGTTCGCCATTGGCTTGATAAAAACTTTTAAATAGTGCTTCTTCTGTGGGATGTTCACGAAAATGTTGCATAACACCTAATTCAACTTCATCTGCCATATGCTCGAGATTTCTAGGACGATCAGAGACATTTTCAAAACTAAATTCAGAGCTATCCCAATTGCGATAGTCTTTAGAAATTTTTCCCATTGCATGGGCGGGTAAAAATCCCAACGTTTTTGGCGTAAGAGGAATTTCGCTGTCTATAAATTGTTTGTGATAAACGCGCCGCATAGACATCAGTACATTCCTGACTTTCTCGGCTTGTTCCCAAAGCATACGTTCGGTTTCTTGTTTCGCAATATAGTAATTGAGTGTTTCAATTCCAGTAAAAATACACAGTAAAATCGCACTAATTGCTAATAATAATTTGGTTTGAAGCGTCATTTTTCACTCCTAAATTGGAAAGTTAAGGGAGTTAATGTAAAAGACTGTGCGTTAAGTGTGTGTCCAAATTAACTTAAAAATTACAGATTCATTTTACTTTTGACGTCGCTTTCGCGTTCTTTGACAATTTCGCGTTCTTGACCCGATAACCAACGTTTCTCACTTTGCCAGTATTCATTGGATTGTTTACCATTAACTACAGAATTAGCGGCTAATGTCAGTAATACTGCTTGGGCTTTTTGATTTTCGATACTATCTTTTGATAAAGCAGCCCAATCTATAATTTGATCCAAAGGTTTGTTATTGCTATCAAATTGAAAAGATTCATAAAAAGGTCTGTCGTTAGCGGTTAACTGACGAACGGTGTGATTATCATATTTATCGATTACAGAAATTGAATGATGAGGACGATACACGACAGCGAGTAAGATATATTCTCCACCACGACTGTCTAAACTGGTTAAAATGTAGTTTTGACTATTAGGTAAGTTATTCTGTTGTAAGATTTTTTGAAAGTAAGCGGTGGCTTGCGACATTTTGCCAAACACCATGCCCGTATCACCACTTTCCGATACTTGATTTAACGATTTTCCATAAGCCGCTTGGTAAGTTTCACCTAACGTGATATTGGCATGTGCTTGTTCTAAACCCGTGTTAATCTCATATAAACTCCCCGTTAGATAATAAGAAAGTGACGCAATGCCTTCCAACAGACCAGCAGCAATTTGAAAAGGAGAAAGTAAAAGATGACCAATGCCGCTGCCAATGCTAGAAAAACCGTGTTCTACGCTAGGACCATTATTATTTCTAGCTGTAGATGCACAGGCAGTTAAATAAATACAAAAGCCAAGAACAAATAATTTTTTCATAAACCGTGCTCCAGACTGATTATTAATGAACGTAAGATAAGACGAATTTATTAATTCACCTTACGCAGACAAAATTCTGTAGCTTGTAGGGTGTATAAGCAAAGCGTCATACACCTTTGTGATGTTGAAATTGCTTGGTGCATGACACTGCGTTTATGCACCCTACAAACACTGTTGTGCGTAAGGTGAGTTATTAATTATACAATTCATCAATATCTTACATATCATTATAGTTCATTGCACGTTACAAATGTTTAATCTCAACTTCTGTAAGATCGACAGCATGAATCGCACTTAATTGTGTAATAACACTTGCTTTCAACAAAGCGACAAATTGTTCTAAAATGGCTGTTATAGACAAATTAGGTGCAAATGTCATTGGATAACCAGAAATTCGCAAAATACGCTGTTTCATTAATCCTTCAATCTCAATAAAACCATTGGCTTTACCAAGATCAGTTACCATTGATTTTGACCAAATTTGCAAATGCGGACGAATAGTCAATTGAGCCGGTTGTGATGATAAAATCCCCTCTTTTATCATTTGGTTAAATTCTTCAGCCGTTAAAGAAACTTCTACACCAATTAAATCCTGAGTAGGCATTTTGTCTAATTCATAGATTTTTTGATTAACTGCGTTATTTGTCGGACGCATAATCGGAAAAAAGATAACATCATCAATATTTTCCTGTTCAGTAAAAATCATTGCCATCCGCTCAATTCCCGGACCAATACCCGTTGTAGGTGGTATACCATGTTCTAACATTTCGACAAAATCAAAATCCAAGGGATGAACGTTTTCTGGGTCTATATCTTCTTGATTATATTTAGATTTCCATAATGCCAATAACTGTACTGGATCATTTTGTTCTGACCAATTATCACCACATTCCATACCACCAATAAAAATTTCAAACCGTTCGGCAAAGCGCGGATCATCTGCCATTGGCTTAGCTAACGGCGAAATGTCAACTGGATGTCCATATACTAAAGTAGGATTAATTAAAGTGGGTTCAACTTTTTCTTCAAACGCTTTCACCATCGCTAAACCAATCGTTTCTTGAGTTTCATGAATGCCCAATTGTTGTAATGATTGATTAGCTTGCTCTACAGTTTGACATTGACGAAAATCGACGTTGGTCACTTCTAAAATCGCATCAGCCATCATGATACGCCGCCATGGTTGTGCAAAATCAACGGTATGACCACAAACTAAATATTCAGTTTTACCAAAAGCGTGAATCGCAATGTGACGAAATAAATCTTCAATCAAATCCATGTTATATTCGTAATTTTCATACGCTGTCATGGTTTCAATCATAGAAAATTCAGGATGATGACTCTTATCAATACCTTCATTACGAAAATAACGCCCAATGGTATATACCTTATCAAAACCCGCTGCAATCAATCGCTTAAGATATAATTCGTGTGAAATCGACAAATACATTCGACAATTGAGCGCGTTGAGATGAGTCAGAAAAGGACGCGCAGTACCGCCACCATATTGTGGTTGTAATATGGGCGTGTGAAATTCTGAAAAACCACGTTGATTTAAGAAGTTACGAATTTCTGCTAGCATTTTTGCAATGTTATGAAACGGCGTTCTATGCGCGGGTTCCATTGTGGTGTGTAAGTAACGTTTTCTTAAAATCATTTCGCGGTCTTTTAAACCTGCCCATTTATCAGGTAATGGACGTAATGACTTGGTTAATAAACGAATTTTTTCTGGACGAACTGAAATTTCACCTTTTTGTGTTTTAATCACTACACCTTCTGCTTCGACAAAATCGCCTAAATCTAACAATTTTAATTCAGCAAATTCTAAGCAATCACCAGTATTTTCATGTAGTTGTAAAGTATCTTTGCGAATAAAAAGTTGAATTTTACCACTCTGATCCTGAATATGCCCAAACATCAAGCCACCTTGTTTACGCAAAGACATTAATCGCCCAGCAACAACCACAGATTTTCCTTCATAGGCTTCAAATTTTTCAACGATTATCTGCGCGTAATCAGTGCGTTGGCAGCGTGAGGGATAGGGATTTATATTCAATTGGCGTAATGTTTCAATTTTTCCCAAGCGAGTGTTACGCAATTCCATCAGTGAAATTTCTGACATCTTATTTCCTTAATTTTTCGTTTCAATTCAATAGTAGTAAGTAAATATCTGCATGGTCAATATACTGCTTCAAAAAACATATTTAAATGTATGTATTTGATAATTCGCTTTCTGTT
>DYNN01000032.1 GCA_020721045.1 Thiomargarita sp.
CTTATTCATTGTTACATACATTTAAATATATGTAAAGCAATCTAGTTAAGCTCATCAGAGGTAAGAAATAAATTAAAATATTCTGTACAGCAGTAATCTTCGAAAACTGTAAATGCCACCTCAAAATCACCAGCTAAATTGACAGGAAACTTCATAGTTCCTGAAGAACTCGGAGTGGCAGTAACATACTTTTCTCCAGTTTTTTCAACCATACCCACTGTGATCTTTTCGCCATAAGGTAATTCGTCACCTTCCGAATACGCACTGAGATTTAATAAATCCGTATTTGCCAATGCCGCTTGCGAATAAAACGCAAACGCTACAATGCCTAAAAATAAGCGTTTCACTTGAATTTTTCCGTGCCCAAAATTAAATATCAGCAAATCAGATGTTGGGCATTGCACCTGATGCGCTGTTACTGTTAAAATAAATATAACACTGGTGAAAAAGTGTATAAATTCACTGACTAAAGTGCGACAAGCAACACAGATTTTTTTTATTGTGAAAGCGTTTTTTTATACAGCGTGAGGTGATGTTGTGGAACAAACCGCGTTAAAAAAACAAATTGGTCTGAAAATCAGACAATTACGCGCTGTAAAAGGATGGTCTCGGCAACAGATGGCAGACAGATTAGACATGTCTGTGACAGGATATGGGAGCATTGAACGCGGAGAATGTGATATAGCTATCACTCGTTTGGCACAAATTGCTGAAGCCTTAGAAATCGCTTTACCTGATTTATTAGGGTGGAATGAACGAAATATATTTAGTTTTAATGGAGATAACAATAAAGAGTGCGATAACAATAAAGAGTGCAATAATTGGCAATTTGCAGGAAGGACAGACGAAACTAAAGAAATCTTAATTAACACTCAAAAAATAGAAATCGGATATTTAAAACAACAAGTCGCTCAATTGCAAGAAATCATTACCCTTCTGAAAAATAAGAGACCGTAGGTCCGATTAGCGTAGCATAATCGGATGCATGTTATTCGTCGCCACTAACCGAAATATCTATATCGCGCCAACTCGTAAGGCGTAACCTTAATAGGGCGCAATAGCGTTAGCGTATTGCGCCGACTGTTTACCACAAATTTAATAAAAAATTAACGTTGCGCTTTGGCGTGTTGTTCAAGCTTTTCTAAACTAATGTGACGTACATCTTTGCCTTTGACAAAATAAATGATATATTCACAAATATTACGAGAATGTGCTGCAATACGTTCTAGTGCGCGCGCTGACCACAAAATATTCAGTGACATCGGGATGGTGCGTGGGTCTTCCATCATATAAGTAATCAATTGACGGCTGATATTTTCATATTCGCTGTCAACTTTTAGATCGTCATGAATAATTTTTAATGCTGCATCAACGTCCATTCGTGCAAATGCATCCAAAGTATTGTGTAACATTTCACGCACATGATTGCCTAAATGACCAACAACTGTGTAATATTTGCTTTTCATATCTTCATAAGAACGATGCACTGACATACGCGCAATTCGTTCCGCTTCATCGCCGATTCTTTCTAAATCAGTGATAATTTTAATCACCGCCATCACTAAGCGCAAATCACTGGCAGTGGGTTGGCGACGGGCTAAAATACGGGTGCAATCTTCATCAATGGCTACTTCTAAGGTATTGATTCTATAGTCATTAGTATAAACGTGTTCTGCCAATTGCCCATCTTGTGTCGTCAGTGCAAGTAACGCATTACCCAACTGTTCTTCTACCAATCCGCCCATGCCCAATACTTGATTGGATAATTCGCGTAATTCTAAGTTAAACTGTTGGGAAATATGGTGTTGAGTTGCCTCTTCCATCATTTTTTTTCTTAACCTCAAAAGGTAGTGCAACAAAAGTTACATTAACCATAACGCCCGGTAATATAATCTTCCGTTTGTTTTTTTATTGGATTGGTAAATAGGGTAGCAGTATCGTTAAATTCTATCAATTCACCTAAATACATGAAAGCTGTGTAATCGGAAACACGTGCAGCTTGTTGCATATTGTGCGTTACGATGATAATCGTGTAGTTAGTTTTCAACTCGTTAATAAGTTCTTCAATTTTTAAAGTTGAGATAGGGTCTAACGCTGATGCCGGTTCGTCTAATAGTAAAACTTCGGGTTCAATTGCAATTGCGCGTGCAATGACTAAACGTTGTTGTTGTCCGCCGGACATACCTAATGCATTTTCATGCAAGCGATCTTTTACTTCGTCCCACAATGCGGCACCTTTTAATGATTTTTCTACAACTTCATCTAAAACACGACGATTATTAATACCTTGCAACCGTAAACCATAAGCAACATTTTCATAGATAGACTTAGGAAATGGGTTGGGTTTTTGAAATACCATCCCGACCCGCCGCCGTAAATCAGAAACATTGACTTTTGGATGATAAATATCGTCTTCATCAAGTAGAATTTTACCATCAATGCGTACACCATCAACGAGATCATTCATTCGATTAAAACAGCGCAACAATGTAGATTTACCACAACCACTGGGTCCAATGTAAGCCGTGACGCGCTTAGAGGGAATGCGCATATTAATATCTTGTAATGCCTGTTTACCCGTACCATAATATAAATTAATCCCCTTTACTTCAAGGGCAATCGTTTCGGTGTCTAGGCTCATTGTGGGTTCACCTCGTCCTAGTGAGGCAATGTCTATACCATGTGTAAGTGTTGTATTTGTTTCCATTCTAACCATGTTCTGTGAATCCGTTGATGAGAAAAAGCATTATTTATCAAGCTGTTTCCAATGCTTTATATTTTTCGCGTAAGTGATTACGTATCCAAATGGCAGTTAAATTTAAAATCACAATGACTGCAACCAATAGGAAGGAAGTTGCGAAAACTAAGGGACGTGCCGCTTCCACATTGGGACTTTGAAAGCCAACATCGTAAATATGAAAACCTAAATGCATGAATTTACGATCTAAATGGATAAAAGGTGTATTTAAATCAACGACTAAGGAAGGTGCTAGCTTAACTACACCGACTAACATCAGCGGGGCAACTTCACCGGCTGCACGTGCGATGGCTAAAATTAAACCTGTCATCATTGCCGGACTTGCCATGGGTAACACCGTGCGCCATAAAGTTTCTGCTTTAGTTGCACCTAATGCCAAACTTCCTTCTCGAATCGAACTAGGAATACGCGATAAACCTTCTTCAGTTGACACGATCACAACCGGTACTGTCAAAATAGCCAGTGTTAAAGAAGCCCATAAAATCCCACCAGTACCAAATGTGGGTGCAGGTAATGCTTCGGGGAAAAACCATTGATCAATGTTACCGCCGACGAAGTAAACAAAAAAGCCTAAACCAAATACGCCATAAACAATTGCAGGCACACCAGCCAAGTTATTGACTGCAATACGAATAATACGAGTTAAAACGCCTTGCTTAGCATATTCACGTAAATAAACTGCGGCAATGACTCCAAAAGGCGTAACAATAAATGACATAATAAATACCATGATTACGGTACCGAAAATAGCCGGAAAAATGCCGCCTTCAGTATTGGCTTCGCGTGGTTCATCTGCGACAAATTCCCACATTTTGGCAAAATAAAAACCGATCTTCTGACTTAGAGTAAAACTATTTGGTTGATAAACTTTTACAATTTTCGCTAAGGTAACATCAACGACTTGTCCATCCATGGATTTAATTGTGACACTGTCGCGGTTAATCTCTTGATAAAGCTGCTTTAATTGTTGATTTAATACATCGTAATCTGCTTTTAGAACAACTCTGTCAGCCTCAATAGCAGCCAATGCATTCGGATCAATGGGTTCACCAGTTTTATTGTGGGCTAACTCTAAAGCACGTTCCTTTAAGCGCAATCGTTCTAATTGATGGTTAATTGCACCAATGTCTTGTTTTTCAATCGTGTGAATTTTTTGATATAAGGTGCTAGTGTGCTGCAATCGTTCCTCTAACGCTGTCGTTATGTTTTGAGTCGAAACAGGATTGCCATTTTCTTTAATTTCTTGTAAGTAACCATAGAAATTACCCCATTCTCGACGCTCTACCACAACAATTTCTTCAGGATAATCAACGTGATGAATAGATTTTGGCAAACGTTTTACCCGCACAATATTAGCAAAAGCCACGTCTAAAGTTTCGCCTGCTGCAATTTCTATAGTTAAGGTATCTCGTGCAATTTCTTGTTGTAATTGAGTTAATTGTGTTTGAGTATCTTTATAGTAAGGCGCACATTGCTCAGTCGTTAAATTTGTTGCAGTAGTCAGTGTACCGTCACGTAATTGCACGCAAGTTGTAATTGTTTTGATTTGCTGATTGAGTGTTATTGCACGTTCAACCCGTTGATTCAATATTTGCCAAATTTCAGCATTTTTTCCATCAGCAATAACTTGATTTTGCGCTTTAATTTCAGTTAAATATCCATAAATATCTATACCATTATTTCGCCCAATAGCAAGCAAATTTTCTGGATAAACTGGATTTTTAACCAATGATTGCAAGACCCAACGAAAATCTAAACCAAATAGCTCACGATTACCCGTTTTGATTAAATAGCGCATTAACCAAGGATTTCCTGGAATCAGCTCTTTTTCTGTCATTTCACCAACTAAGGTTTCTTGCTTGTGCGTGCTATAATCGACATAATCGGCTTCTAAAACCGGTGAAGGCCAAAAATGACTCAATCCACGCACTGCAATTAACACCAACAAACCAGCCACAATAATGATACTGATCGCAACAGAAGTTGCTGTCAACCAAATCCACGGGTCACCACTTTTCCACCATTTTTTCATGTGTGATCAACTTTAGATAATATTTGAGTTATAGTGAACTGTATTTACGTCGTAAACGATGTCGTACAATTTCTGCTAATGTATTGAAAAAGAAAGTAAAGATAAACAGTACTAAACCGGCTAAAAATAAAATGCGATAATGCGTGCTATTCACTTCAGATTCTGGCATTTCCACCGCGATATTTGCCGATAATGTCCGTAATCCTTGAAATAGGCTGAAATCCATCACCGGCGTATTACCGGTTGCCATCAACACAATCATGGTTTCTCCCACTGCGCGCCCCATACCGATCATCACGGCAGAAAAAATCCCAGGACTGGCAGTTAAAATAACCACACGCATCATAGTTTGCCAAGGCGTTGCACCAAGTGCCAATGAACCTGTAGTTAAATGTTTGGGTACGCTAAAAACGGCATCTTCTGTGATAGAGAAGATATTAGGAATCACCGCTACGCCCATGGCAATTCCAACAATTAAGGCGTTACGTTGATCAAAATTAATTCCCCATTGTGTTTCTAACCATTCCGGCATATTTCCATTAAAAAACCAGATTTCCATCGGTGCACTTAAGCTGAAAGATAGCCAACTCAATAATAAAATTACCGGCACTAGCAACATGGCTTGCCACCCATCTGGGACTAAATGGCGAATGGGTTTGGGGAGTAAATGCCACACATAAGAGAAAATTAATACGCCTATTGGTAATAAAATCAATAAAGTAAATACACCAGGTAGATGAGCTTCTACTGTAGGTGCTAACCATAAACCAGCAAGAAATCCTAAAATAACGGTTGGTAGAGCTTCCATGATTTCAATCGTTGGTTTAACAATTTTGCGCATTCCCGGTGCCATAAAATAAGCGGTGTAAATTGCACCAAAAATAGCCAGTGGTACTGCTACGATCATGGCGTAAAATGCCGCTTTAATCGTACCAAATGCTAAGGGGGTTAAACTAAATTTGGGTTCAAAATCATGGGTAGAAGCAGATGATTGCCAAATATAATCAGGTTCGGATTGGCTTTCATACCACACTTTTTCCCATAAAGCAGACCAAGAGATTTCAGGATGTTCATTGTGCACCGCCCAAGTTGCAATTTGATCTTGTGCGTCTTCAACAAGTAAAACATCAGCACGCGGGGAAATGGCAACATGGGTAACGGCTTTTTGTGCGACTGGTTCCACCAATAAAGTACGATGGGCAGTTGAATGGTAAATCCCCACTTGTCCAATATTATCAGCTGCTACAAAGCCTTTGCGCCGTTCTTCTATGGTAATATTAGTAATTGGTGTCGATTGTGCGTTAAATTCACGAATACGGGTTAAAACTTGTTTATTATGCGCATCACGAACTGGAAACCATTGAGTTATCCGACCTTGTGAATCTCCAATCAGTAGAGAAATATCTCCTGTAAGAAATTCAATCGCAGTAATTGTAACATTACGATCAACCACGGACGTTTTATCTTCAACTTTAAGTGCTGATTTATTAGTAACATCGACACGCCATACCCGTCCTTCGTGATCTGCCATGTAAAGCACACGTTGATCTTTATCTAACAGCAAATGAGAAATTTTACTATTGCCTAGCGTTAATTCACCAATCGCACGCTCTAATGTAACACTTTCATCAATAAATGAGACTTGTTTTACCATACTGACAAGTAGTAAACGCCCATTTGCCGTGATTGCCGCTAATGTATTGGCATCTTCATTGAGTTGTATATCCAGCTGAGTTAAAGCACTGCCCTGTTCATCAATAGTAATCGGTTCTTTTTCCAAAGGATATTCTAAATAAGGCGCGATTTCACGTTGATCTTTACCAAAATTATCCACTGCATAAGAAATTTTGTAATCGTGCTTAAGTACCAATGCTTGTCCATTACTCAAGCCATAGGCAACAATGCGCGTCGTTGGATCAGCTACTGCAAAACTAGTAATTGTTACATCAGTTGGAATGGATAATGTGATATTTGAAATTACTTGACCATCATGCATATCGAAGAAAATGATATGCCCTTGATCAGTAAAACGCACACCAACTTCATTTTTTTCTTCAGTAGCAAGGTAGAGTGTACGTCCGGCTTCAGGAGCAGGCATACTAAATTGCTGCATCTTTTGTATATCTGCTGATTTTAATAATGGAAAAACAACATAGAGCAAATAGAAAAAGATGAGCAAAATCGCGATAATAACGCTAATACCTCCAAATGTCATACTGTGTTTAGCAATACGATCGACCCACACGCGAATTTTACGTCGCCGGTGGATGGCTGGGGTATTTAGAGCGGAGAGAATAGGGGATGTATTTTCAGGTGTCATGTGTTCTAGCATAAGCTATTTTTGTGACAGCAATGTGACAAACAGATTGCTCTCTTTTAAATAACTTAATTTGTGAGTTCGAGATAAATATTTTAATAATACAATGATTATTAAGTAATTTTACTATGTCTTATATCGAACTCACGTCAGATAATTAATTCACACACCACTGCGTTTCACATGGAATTCCGTCATTATCCCCATCCATAAGCGTGCCTTGGCAATTTTGTAAATAAAACATCGCTTCTGCACAAGAAGTCATTTCTGAACAATAAACTTTGCCTAAACATTGATAAGCGGGTTCTGTAGACACACAATCTCCCAAATCATCGACCGCCACAATTCCCACACCAGAACTGCCACCCATCGGCTTAACCACGGGTGAATAAACCCCGGGTTCCAAACAAATAATCATACCGGCATCACTGGCATCTGGGGTTATACCACTTTTAGTTTTAAACAAATCAGGTAATTCACTGGCACTGGGATCAGATGCCCAATTATCATTGCTGGCTATCGTTCTTTGTGCTTTTTGGTCATAAATTTCCATCAAAGGATCAAGTGATGTGTCTACTCCCAAAACATGCAATCCTTTACCAACTGCCCGAACAAAAAATTTTTTCGGCGCATCTATCACAATAAAACCGCCGTACATATAGTTTTCAGCCTCTTGCCGTATAGGGGAACGTGTGCTGATATTAACTAATTTAGCCGTAGATGAGCCACCTATATCATCAATTGCAACAATACCCACACCAGTAGTATTTCCATTAAACGGTATTACTTTAGCAATATAAGCGCCGGCGGGTAAATCTAATATCATTGCCGCATCACTAAAAGCAGGAGGTGGCGAGTAAGCAAATGTATCCGTTGGTAAATTACTGATCTGATATGCCCATGTGCCAGAACCCCAATCATCATTACTGGCAATCATAACACCTGTTGATGCATCTACAACAGCAATACGCGGATTGAGCGATGTATTAACGCCTAATGAATGCAAACCTTGTCCAATTGCACGAATATAAACTTGTTTGGTACCGGTGCCCGCAATCACAAAACCTGCGTACATGATATTTTCAGAGATAACTTCGATGGGTGAGCGGGTGCTGATATTGACAATACTGCCTTCAGCAAACGTAGAAGGTGCAAGAAATACACTCATCAGACAGGTGATAATTCGTTTTTTAAATCGAGACCTATAGAGCGAAAACATAATTTTTCCTCACAAATAAATTAAACAACATAAATATTATCATTTAGTATTAGACTACTTTTGAGCAATTGTCAAGATGTAGTGTTAAAAATACTTATAATTTATATGATAATTTTCGCGTATTATGTGATAGTGTATGTGGGATTTTTTCTAAACGCTTGGTCTCGTTAATGAAATTAAAAAATAATTCACATCGTTTTAATTAAAAATGCAGCATAACCTTCTACCTCTAACGATTGTGCTTTTTCTATCACCATTGTTTCTAATTGTGCTTTATACTGTTTAATATTTTCACGAATAGCAGGTACTTTAATTCCAATCATTTGCGCGGCAAGGATACCCGCATTTTTCGCACTATTAATCGCAACAGTCGCAACAGGCACGCCGGCGGGCATTTGCACAATAGAAAGTAGTGAATCTAACCCACTTAAACTTGATGTTTTAACGGGTACACCAATCACAGGTAATGGGGTTAAAGCAGCTATCATGCCAGGTAGATGAGCTGCACCGCCAGCACCGGCGATAATGACTTCCAATCCCTTGGCTTCAGCTTGTTGTGCGTATTCAAATAAGCGAGTTGGAGTGCGATGTGCTGATACAATGGTTAATTCGTAAGTAACGCCTAATTCTTCCAACATTTTTGCTGCATCTTGTAATACCGGCAAATCGGAATCACTACCCATAATAATACCTACTTGCATACGTCCTCCTGTGCTTTAATTTTAATAATATTTCTCACTTGTTGCAATTTTGCTAAAGCACCTTCTATTTTTTCATCAATAATCGTAATATGTCCCATTTTTCTAAAGGGTTGCGTATTCTGTTTTCCATAAAAATGAAATGATAAGCCAGCTATTTCTAATGCTTCACTCAATCCTTCGATCGTTGGTTGCCCTTGATATTCAGCTTCTCCCAACAAATTCCACATCACAGCCGGAATTAATAACGTGGTTGCTCCCAAAGGTAATCCTGCAATGGCACGCAAATGTTGTTCAAACTGACAAGTTACACACGCTTCTATCGTATAATGTCCTGAATTATGGGGTCTCGGTGCGATTTCATTGACTAAAATTTGCCCTTGTTTAGTGAGAAACATTTCAACTCCAAATACACCAACACCTTCTAATTTTTCAATTGCTTGGGTGGCTATTTTAGTTGCTTCAGTTGCTAACGTAGCATCAATATGAGCGGGGGCTGCAACAATATCACAAATATTAGTTTTATCATCAAAAATCATCTCAACCACAGGATAACAAGCCATTTCTCCATGAATACTTCTGGCAACGATAATCGCTAATTCTTTATCTAAATCAACATATTCCTCTAATATTGAAGGCATTGGCAGTATTTTATCAGCATCGTCGATACTTTTTAAAATCACTACTCCTTTACCATCATATCCGCCAGTTCTGGCTTTTTGCACAATGGGAAATGAAACAGTGGCTAAATGTTCTTTAGTCAAATTGTCTACTTGCTCAAAATGAGGTACAGGAATACCATATTGTACAAGTTTTTGTTTTTGAATTAATTTATCCTGAATAATTTCTAACAATAGTGGCGCAGGGCGAATAATAACACCGTTTTTTTCTAATGTTTTCAGTGTTATTGTATCAACATGTTCGACTTCATAAGTCAAAACGTCGCTTACTTGCGCTAATTGTTTTAATTTTTCAGCATCATATAAACTACCTATAATGTGAACATCTGCGATTTGGGCAGCGGGACATTGCGGAGTGGGGTCTAATACTGTGATATAAAAACCCATTTTTTTTGCAATTTGTGCGGTCATTTTACCAAGCTGTCCGCCACCAATCATGCCAATACGCATGAGTGGATAAGGAAAAAGTGTCATCATTATAATTATACAGCTAACTGATAATATTAAATTTTATCCATAAAAAAAGCTGACAAGAGTCATGATTTCCCCTGCAGCTTCGTCTTGTTTAAACTATTATTGCTAAACTTTATACATATTTTCGGAATAAAAAATTTCCATCATTTCGCGCTTTAATCGTTGTTCTATCTTGGTTTTTTCATACGGAGACAGATCACTGGTACGGATATCGAATAAATAATTATCTAAGTCAAATTCTTTAAGAACCATCTTGGTGTGAAAAATGTTTTCTTGATACACATTAACATCAATAAGTTGATATAAAGCTTTAGTATCTGCAGCAATATAATTTTGGATAGAATTAATTTTATGATCGATATAGTGCTTAACTCCTTTAACATCACGAGTGAAACCACGTACTCGATAATCCATAATAACAATATCTGATTCAAAATTGTGAATAAGATAATTTAATGCTTTGAGAGGAGAAATGCGCCCACAAGTAGAAACATCAATATCTGCACGAAAAGTACTAATACCATTGTCAGGATGACTTTCTGGGTAAGTGTGCACAGTAATATGGCTTTTATCCAAATGTGCAACCACAGCATCAGGCAAAGGACCGGGACCTGAAGTATCTTCGAGCACGTTAGGTGAGGTAATTTCTTCTTCAGAAATCAACATCGTCACGCTTGCGCCTTGTGGTTCATAGTCTTGATGAGCGATATTGAGAATATTAGCCCCTATAATACTGGCAACATTAGTGAGAATAATGGTAAGACGTTCTGCATTATAAACTTCATCAATATATTCAATATAACCTCTACGTTGTTTAGCTGTTTTAGCATAACAAATATCATAGATGTTAAAACTCAAAGTTTTAGTAAGATTATTAAAACCCTGAAGTTTGAATTTTATTTTTTTTGGGTCTTTGCTCATTTAGCACCCTCACTGAGCAGAATTTTGAAAGACATGCCTAGCTAAAAATATAACTAGATTTAGGTGATTGGTGGCTATAGGTGGACTCGAACCACCGACCTCAGCATTATGAGTGCCGCGCTCTAGCCAGCTGAGCTACATAGCCAATCGACTGGGTGTTGTGCTGAAAAAACAGAATTATAAAACTTCAAATAAATACTGTCAACAACTTTTTCTCTTAATACTTAAAAAATCTATTTCAAATTCTTCTTCAAAACCGAATTGTGACTACATTGTAGCAGCTTCTTCTCGAATTTCATAGTCGTGAGTGATTGTGGCTGTTTTTTCTAACATGGCAGACACCGAACAGTATTTTTCAGCCGATAAATCAATTGCTCGTTTTACTTGTTGCTCTTTTAATTGATGCCCCGTGACGATAAAATGTAAGTGAATTTGATTAAAAACTTTAGGTTGTCCATCGCTACGTTGCCCATCAACTTCAATCACGCAATCTGTTACCTGTTGGCGTTGTTTTTTCAAAATACTCAATACATCCATTGCAGTACAACCACCTAATCCAATTAGAATCAGTTCCATTGGACGCACGCCTATGTTTCTGCCACCAATTTCTGGCGATCCATCAAGCACCACACAATGCCCACTTTCTGATTCTCCAACTAAGCAAGCACTTTCAAGCCATTTAATACGCGCTTTCATTTATCCTCATGTTTCAAACATATAATGATTGTCAATAATTCCCCCCATTTTTTAAGAGGGGGGAATTTAAGTCTTACTTAGGTGCGGATTCACTTGGAGTTGCTGCTGGTGCATCAACTTTGGCTTCTGCTGGTGCTGGTGCAGCTTCTTCTTTCACTTCAGGTGTTTCACCTTCTTTCAAAGGTGTGGCAGCCGGTGCAGTTTCAGCAGGTTTTACTTCTTCGACTGCAGGTGTGACTGGTTGGGTTGAAGCGGCAGACTTTTCTGCTTCTTTTTTAGCATCGTCATTACAACCGCCTAAAACTAAGGCACATGCTAATAAAATAGAAACACCACCATTCAATAAAATTTGACTACTTTTCATTATTGCTCCTTAACTGCAAGATCGTAAATTAATTTATGTTAACTATACCATGGAATTCATTCTTTGAACTGGGGATGTTTTGTTTAATCCCAAGCGCTATTTTAGCAAAAAACGAAATTTTTTATCTTGTTCTTTGCATTAAATAATGAAGAAAGCGATATTACTGATTAATTAGCTTGGCTTTTTCTATTAAAAAAAGAATATCAAAATTATTTTTATCTTGCATCGACAAAATACAATTTTTTTAATATAGCTTTTAAATACGGCTTGTGGTATCTTTAAATGTTAGTCTTGCAGGTATGATATTCTCTTGTTTCTATTATTAATTATGTTTATTTTAAAAATGATACCTTGCCTGCTATTTCGTTATATGCCATTTAGTAAATTAAAATTAGCCCAATACTACAAAAACTTAGGAAGCCTAGATTTATGAAGATATCACTTATTAATCTAATGATGTTATTTTGTTTACTTTATCCAATAGCAAATGCACAAACTGTCACGGGTTTATACACAATTTCTGTTGAAAATGATGAAAATTCACCAGAAAAATCACTTAAACAAGCCTTAACCAAAGTATTAGTAAAATTAACTGGCGACTATAAATTACCAAACAAATTTGGTATTCAATCTCAACTAAAGGAATTGCAATCGTTTGTCAAAACTTCTGAAAAACATATCCGTAAGACTGATAATCAACCTGTTTTAACTGTCAATTTTGATCCCACTAAAGTCGATGTACTATTACAAAAATTCAATTTAGCGCGCTGGAATGATAAACGCCCCAATTGGTTAGTCTGGATTATTTTAGATACTGAAGATAAACCGCTTATAATTAATTCAGAGGAAGCACCTGTTGAAGCAAATATATTGTTAAATCAAGCAGAAGAACGTGGTTTACCCCTACTATTACCTTTGCTCGATTTGGAAGAACGCGCCAATATATCATTAGATGATTTTATTCAAGCAAATCGCACCGCTGTGACAGCTATCAGCCAGCGTTATGCACCAGATGTTATTTTATTAGGTCATGTGACGCAACAGGAAAATTCTTGGAAAGCAGATTGGAATTTATATACAGAAAAACTTGTAACGCCTTGGAATAACAAGCATTCCGAATTACCTGAATTGCTCACTGTGGGTATCAATAAAGCTGTTGATATTATTTCTGCTCAATCGATACAATTGTCTTTGGCACAAACACCACCGCCAATTAAGCCGATACCCACCACAGTAACACCACAACCTACACCCATTGTTGTGCCACCTGTTGCTGCTAAATCTGTGGAAGTAGTAACACCACCGACTACTGCAGTATCAAGACCTATTGATACTACAAAGATTTTACCTACAGTATCACAACCGACGAATGTGCCTCTAAGTCAAGATGAATTTGAACTAAAGGTTGTCAATGTCCCCAATTTAGACGCTTATACAACGGTATTCAATTATTTACGAGAATTAAAACAAATTGATAGCGTTTTTGTTCTACGAATGCAACCTGATCAAGTGAGTTTTCGAATAAGTGCTAAAGGTGGTATTACCGCATTAGAACAAATTTTAACTGATGATAACTTATTGATACCACAATCTATTTTTACAGACGAAATTGTCTACCGTTTACAATAAACTCGCTGATAATTTTTCATAATTTATAGGGCGCAATAACGTTGGCATATTGCGCCGCATGGAACTCCGACATTAACCTATAAGAATGTAACGAAAAAAATGCCCTTTAGTCAAAGTTCGCAAATTTCTATAATTCTGAACCATATTGAACAACTTAATCCCAGTACAATTTTGGATGTCGGTACAGGTATGGGACAATATGGTTTCTTGATGCGTACTAATTTAGAGAATATTCATTTGTTTCAAATTGAAGCGCACCGCGGTTGGCAACGTCCAAAGACTGAGTGGCGAGTACGTATCGATGGTATTGAAGGTTGTGATGTTTATGTGACACCCGTTCACGAATATTGTTACAATCAACTGATGATCGGTGATGCATTAGATATTTTACCGACTATTGCTGATAATCAATATGAATTAGTGTTAGCAATTGATATACTTGAACATTTTTCAATAGATGACGGTATTATTTTTCTAAATCATTTAAAACGCATTACCAGTAAAACAGCCTTAATCAGCACACCTAAAACATTTATCCCACAAGATGTGCCGGCTAATCCTTATGAAAACCACCGTTCTTTATGGCATCAATCAGAATTATATGAAAACCAATTCACCCATTTCTTAGAAAATACAGAAAGTTGGATCGCTTATTACAAAAAATAATCGTTAGTTTTCATTGACTAAAAGATTATCAATTAGTCGTGCTTTTCCCAAATACGCCGCAGCTAAAATAATCCATTGTGTATCATCAAGTTGCGGTCTACCCAGCGTATCCACGCACCGAATAGCGATATAGTCTGGCTTAAAGTTTAACTGAATTAATCGCTGCATTGCTTGTTGTTCTAATTTTTCATAATTCCGTTCGCCATGCAATAATTGCTGTTTTATTTCGGTCAATGTCTGGTAAAGTTGTGGCGCAACCTCGCGTTCAGAAATTGTCAGATATTGGTTACGGGAACTCATTGCCAATCCCTCTGTCTCACGCACGGTTGCAACGCTTACGATATCAATTGGCATGAACAAATCACTGACCATACGCTTAATCACTAATAATTGCTGATAATCTTTTTGTCCAAATAATGCCTTATCCGGTTGCACTAAATTGAACAGTAGATTAACAATCGTAGCAACACCTGTAAAATGTCCGGGGCGAAACGCACCACATAAAATATCACTCAATTCAGCTACTTGAATTTGAGTTGTTACTGAACCATGCGGATATATTTCTGCCACTTGCGGAGTAAATAAAAGATGAGTGCCTAAGGTTTGCAATTGCGCTTGATCATTACTTAATGTGCGTGGATAAGCCTCATAATCTTCGCCAACCCCAAATTGTAACGGATTGACAAAAATACTCACAACAATGCGATCTGCTATTTTCAATGCTTCACTGACTAACTGACAATGTCCATGGTGTAAATTGCCCATTGTTGGCACAAAAGCAATGCTTTTCCCTTCGCTTCGCCATACAGTAATTTGTTGACGTAATTCACTAATAGTTGAAATATGTTTCATAAAATTATATGCTGAAAAATCAATTAGTTAAAATATTTGTTCAATATAAAATGTGCATATCTTTATCACGGTAACTCGTTGATTATAAATAATTTTAATTGCCAATACATCTTAATTGTTACTAAATCGTAAATTACCAGCCGGATCACCAAATAACATATACATTTTCATGAATTCTAAAGGTGTAGCTCTGGCATAAGCAGCAACTTTTGCACCGGTGGTAATTTCACCTAAAGTTAAGGGTTGTAGCACCCGATTAAATACTTCCTCTGCTAAAATTTGGTTGCCGGTATAAAAACTCAAACGGCTAGGAGAAAAGCTAGCAATAGCCCCCTTATTTGCCGTTTTCATAAATTCTTCGGATAATGAGTAACTATCTGGCATTGCAAAATGTCCATTAGCACAACTTAGCGCGATAATAAAAGGTAGTTTGTTCACATTATTCAGCTTTTGAACATCATGTAATCCAAAAAATGTGCGATTAAATCCCCATTGAGCAACTGCCCCATGTCCCGTATAATTAACAATTCCAATGCCTTGATTAATCACAGAAGTAATATCTTCAGTTGCTTTATCATAATTAGTATAATTATTTAGCCAAATCTCGATTTTATCCATTTCTTTCGGTAAAGTAGCCAAAACCATATCACTTGATGTTTTGTATTCCTCTTTAGCATCTGAAAGTAATAGTGTTTTATAAGGCATAGGCTCACTATTTTTTTCAAAATTGACAATTTTCTCAACGACCGCAGTGACCGTACTTATACTTCGACTGGGTACTCGTCCAATAAACATTTCTGGCAACACATCATTGCCTTGCACCGCAACATACCAATTGTCATCAGAAGCCAACACGCGCTTGGTTTCAGTGGAAAAATGCACAGGTACATAATTTTCTTTGTAAGAACTGGGTAAATAATGCCGATAATCCACGCTGGCATCACCAACTAAAAAAACATAACTTGGTGCCGGACGCGCCCAATTTTCATAGGCGTAAGTTAGAAATTTTTTAATCGCTTCTGGATCAAAAATACCGGTATTAAATTCTTTGTAAATTTCTTGCGTACTCACCGCTTTAACTCGCAAGCCTTGCTGAGCACGCCACGCCAATAGCGGTTCTACTTTAGGCAAAAAAGTTTCGTCAGTAATTAAAATATAGTCAGCTGCGTTTTTGATACTTTTTAAACCCGTTGTATGCCAATTTGCAATTTTTAAAGGTTTTAAGAAGTGAGTTGTCGCATAGTAAGTATGACTTGCATTTTGCTCAGTGCTGAAATTTAAAGAATAACCATCAGTTGTTTTCTGCACAGTAAAATCTTTTAATTCAACTAGTTGTTCAGGATAAGTCACATCATATAACTGTATTTCAGGCACAGTAAAATGTGTTACAGTCACATCTAGTTGATTTCTATCATGTAAAGTAAATAATAATTCGTCATTGACCGCTGATAAATAACGCCAATAAGCAATTTCCAACCAATTAAAATAAACCGTATCAATGAGTACGCTGGTATCACCTGGCATATCTATGGAGAGTAAGTTATTGTTTCTTAATAAATTTTGCGGAACAACGCCTTCATGAATAAAAGGAATATCATTACTCCACAACTTATCACTCAGTATTTGCCCGTTGATGCCGACAATAGTATGATGATTAGGTTCTTCTGTCGCGGTTGAACGTCCTTGAAACATCACTTTTACCTTTGCTTCCAGTGAATTATCAATCACCGGATAAGGAAGGACAAATTCTCTTTCTTGATAAACAGGACTTTGTGGCGCATCTAAACGCGTCCAAAACCAATAATCATCAGCCGGTGCACCAGGTACGCCTTGCCATAATTCATTATTTTCTTCTATACGGTAAGTGTCATAAAAAATTGTAATTTCATTGCCTTGTCCAGTCACGGTTGCATTTTGCGTCTCAATTCGTTTACCAGTACCTTTTATACGCCATTGTAGCCAATATTGATTCGCATCGGTAAATTCTGTATCTAATCCTAACGCATAAAATAAAATAAAATCACCTGCTTGGAATTGATTTGGTTTAGTTGTCACTACTTCAATGGCGATTTCGACATCTTGATTAAATAATTGTAATTTATCTGGTAAAATATTCTGTAATGGTAGTCCAAGTATCTGTAATTCTTCGTAAAAAATTTGGTATATACCAGTTTTATTGATCGTAATATTAATTCCATCCGTTGAAACTTTTGTTATTTTCTTACCTTCGCGCGTTGTTGGCAAAGTAGCAGAATCAGTAAGAATCGGACGATAATTCAAGACAGTATTGTATAATAGCGTAGAAAATTGATTATTATCAAGCTGTTGATGTCTTTGTCGTGATAAGGGCGGCAATATGTTGGCAAAACTTACGACAACGCGCATTTTTTCAACATAACGTACAGTATTCGTCGCAGGCTGCCATTGAAAAGGTTGAATCAGTAACCGCATAACTGGTGTATCACGCCACATTTCACGCGCCCCTACGCTCACTGTTTCTAGTTGATTTATAACCGTATTTTCATTAATTGCAGAACAAGGCGTTATCAAAGTCGTTTCTTGATAAACAGGTTCAACAATTTGCGCTTCAATCGCACCGGTTTGAGGGACTTGAATCAAAGTTCCAGTGATAGGTAATTCGGGAAAATGCTCTGTTTTGGTCCAATGTGCGATGTCAATCTGTTGACAAGTTGCTTTTCCACGTGTAACTGTTTGAATAGTAAAAGGCGGTAAAGTAAAATCAAGCGTTAATTCACGATCAGTTGTAGAAACCAATTGAATTTCAGCAGCTTGCACCAGTGATGTAATGGACAACAATAACCCAATGAAAAGATTAAGATACATGAGCGTAAATACCTATGGCTTAATAGAAATGGTTTTACGTTTGGTGCTACGTGTCGCTAAGTTTTGTATTTGTTCTGCGCTGAGAGGACCGACACCTAAATACTGAAAATCGCCTTGATTACCGCCATCATCTCTCCAAGTCCCATTTAAGGTTTCTTTGCTAATTTTGGCAGTATTTTCAAAAACCAATGATTCACCCAAATTTTGCGTAAATTCTATTCTAAAAATATTATTAATATCATCAAATAATCCTGCACCATCAACTGGATAGATTGCTTCATTTGGGATAATATTTTCACCAATTAACGCAAAATACTTTTCATTTACTTTATTGACAGCAAAACAAAATACATGGTTATAAGGCTGTTGTTGCCAGCAATGAGTACCTAAATCTTCTGCGTAGGTAGGAAAAGCGGTAATCATCAAAAATGCGAAAAAAAGGAAAGATTTGATAGTTTTCATGAAATGGAACCTGTTAGATTTTAGATACGCTCATTTTAGTCACATCATCATAAACGATTCTAAAAAAAAATACCATTTTAATGCCAACTTTATGATTTACTTGATTTATATTGAGTAGGTATATATTTTGCTAGTAACCTAAGTAATCTTTCATAATAATAACAAGATACAGCATTTAACACTATGATTTGGGTAAAACACAATTTATTTGGACAATTAACGATTGAACCATTAACAATTATTCGCCATTTTATTGATCCAAAAGATATTTGTTTAGATATTGGTGCACATGCGGGTGCATGGACCATGCCTCTGTCTAAATTATGCGAGCATGTCTACGCATTTGAAGCATTACCCTATTATAACAATATCTTACAAATGACAATTCGCTTATTGCAACGTAAAAATATCACACTTTTGAACAAAGCAGTTGCGCATGAGAATGGGTTGATTAATTTAATTTGGCAAGAGCAAGATAAGCAAACATTACCTAGCAAAACCTTACATCATGGGCAGAAAGACGCTCATTTTTCTATTACAGTAGAGGGAATTACCTTGGATAATTTCTTGTTACAAGTACAACTGAATACCCAGAAAGTCGGTTTTATAAAAATGGATATCGAAGGTGCAGAATTATTGGCATTACAAGGCGCAAATCAATTAATTACTCAATCACATCCTTTACTCTATTTAGAAATATGCAACGATTATTGTAAAAACTATGGATACTCGGCAAAAGATATTTTTGAATTCTTAACTTATCAGGGTTATCAAGCAGTTATCTTTCAAGAAAATTTAACAATACAGCCCACAGACATGCATCACTATTCAGGGCAAGGTAATGTTCTATTTGTACCACCGCATCAATTAAATCAATTAAATAAATTATCTAGTGATATATCAAAGAGTTATTTGTTATGATTAAAAATAGATTTTTTCGCAAAAGTATTACCGGACTTAAACAAGTACCGCGTAAATTCTACTCTTCAATTGCACATGATGAAGATTATGTCGAATATCCACCCATTTTATGTAATTCATTTCCCAAAAGTGGCAGTCATCTATTATCTAGTATACTGTCTGTGATACCCGGTGTAAAAAATTTTGGCACGGTAACCAATAGTTTAACTTCTTTTTTTGATTCAATTCCTACAACCAAGGAAGATATTCAATATCAACTCACTCACTTGGCACCCGGTGAAATAGCAGTAGGGCATTTATTTCATGACACAACTTATATTCCTATTTTGCAATCTAAAAATGTTGTCAACTATTTTATTTATCGTGATCTACGTGATGTGATTATTTCAGAAGCTTACGACATTGCCTTTACCCATTCTTGGCATAAATTACATAAATATTTCAAATTATTACGAGATATGGAAGAACGAATTGCTTTTACCATTGATGGCACAACCAGCAATTTTTCCTATTCTTACCCTAATATTTATCAAAGATTTCAATCTTATAAAAACTGGATGGTGGATAAAAATATTTTTTTGATTCGTTTTGAAGATTTGTTAGGAGAAAAACGTGTCACGACAGTTTCACAGATTGTTGATTTTTATTTGAGTAGAACCAGTCGCAAATTGGATCGCACAGAAATTATTAACCAAGCCTTGAAAATTATTGATTCTAAAAATGTACATCTTTTTATGCAAAATAAGGTGAGCATTTGGCGACAAAAATTATCAACGCGCCAAAAACAACATTTTGCAGAAATTGCAGGCGATCTATTGGTTGAGCTTGGATATGAAGCCAATCAGAAATGGATTAGCAGTTAATTGTCATACTAATCAATTAGCAGCAATACTACTTTTTTACTGGCGTAATGTGGTATCATTGTAACAAAAGTGGTAAAGAAATTCATTATGATGTAAAAAAGATACAGTGTTGTGTGTTGACAATTGGACAAGCGTTAGATAATATCTTTAACCAAGCATGTCTTAAACTGAAATGATATATTAGTCTGTTAATTTGATTTTTACCTATGACAATTCAGATGTTTTAGTGATAAAATAATCGCTGACATGAAAAGAATTCAGTTACTTTAGGCTGAAAGGGTGTTTTTACAACTTTTTAAGAGGACTTCTTAATATGAAGAAACTTAATAATACTTTTGCTGCGGTGGCAGTGGCGTTGGGCATAGGCCTAGCACCATATGCTAATGCAATAACATTAGAGTCAAATGGATCAGGTGATGCCTTGTTGTTCCCTGCTTTCAATGGCTATGTAGAGAATTACTTTACTATTTCAAATCATTCTAATTCTTTCGTACAAGGTCACCTTCGTTTTCGTGGGGCAGCGTGGTCTGGTGAATTACGCGACTTTGATGTAATTTTGACACCTGGTGACGTATTAGTATTTCGTGTTGCAGACGTTGACGGTGATGGCTATTGGGAAGTTGATCAAAGTTTAGATGCACGTACATCTGCAGAAAAAGCGCGTGGAGATAAACCAAAAACCTTTGAAAATACGGGTATGGTACATTCTTGCACTGGTACCGCAGGAGCTGTGGATTTATGTTTAGATGATAGCGACTTATTGATTCCTAAAGCAGATTCAACTATTACTCAAGCTTTAATTGAACACCAACGTCATGTAGGTTATGTTGAATTCATTGGTGAAGCTGTGTTAGATGGTATGACTCATGCGATTATGCAAGCATTAGTTGATAATCCTGGAGTATGGGCACCCTATGTAACTTCAAATGGTAATCAACATGGTACAAGTGCATGGAAGTGGAGTGACGCAGCTAATGGTTTCCGTGCATGTACAGGCAATAACCACCCTTGTAACCAAGGCTTACTTGATGTGGGTAATGTATTGAGTGGTACTGCATTTGTGACTGTACCAGGTCAAACTCATGGTTTAGCCTATAATGCTGAAGCTTTTAATGATTTTCGTACAGATAGTTTTGGACATCGTATTGATAACTATATTGAAGATGGATATGGCAATGCAATAGTTGTGGGAGAACCTACCGCAGTTATTCTTCATCACGATAGTGCCGATTCTCAAGTATTTGGTCCAAGTCCATTGGGTGATTATGTCTATGGATGTATTGGTAGTAATGAGAGCTACGAAGACGAGTTGATGATTAGCTTCAACAACACTTGGGGACCCACTTTAGCTGATGGTGACGATACTTCTGGTGATAATCTTCTTGATGCTTGGGATAATATTCGTCTTCCTTACGTTGATGCTCCTATTATTAATATGGCAGAAATTAATAGTATTAGTGAAGTTGAAGCCGCAATTGCAGCAGCAGGTCAAGTGTACTATTCCTATTATTTCAATAATATGGGATTTGATATGTCCAAATCTGGCGGAAAGGCTACTTTAAATAGCAATTATTTTGGTTTCTTCCCCACTAAATATTATTATGCTGAAAACAGAGTGGCTATTTTAAACCCATCTATTGTAAGAGATTGCGATGGTCTTTTGACATATGCTGTTACTCAACTTGTTAGAATGGCTAAGCCAATTACAGTTGAAGTATGGGATACTAATGAAAATAACTGTACTACTTCTTCAGCCAATATTTCTCCTGCACGTCCAACTACTGTAGCTAAAGTATTAGGACAAGAATTGAATTTTTGGGATATTGATTGGTTAAAAGCTGGTTTCAACAATTCTGCTTGTGCTGGCTTTAAATCTGGTAGAGTCGTCGTTGCTTTGAGATCTCAAGCTGCAAATGATGCTTATCCTGGTTTACTTTATACTTTTGAATCTGGTAGTGATGCATCAGTTAGTCATTGGAGAGCAATGCAACGCTAGTAACGTTAGTTTAGTTTAGTTTATATTATGTATAAATAGGGTATTCTGGAAGGGTGCCCTATTTTTTTGCTACTTACCTTATATTCTCTCTCCTTTCTCTCCATTGTCAATTTTAAGAAAAGTCATCTATAATCTACAATCTCATTTTACAGTTAGGTTTTTCAACATGTTTAAAGTCAAAACATCATATATTTTTTATGTGCTATCTATTTTTTTACTAACTCAAAACATTTATGCTGTGGGAGCAAGCGGGGTACGAGTAAGTCACTGTACTACCAATTGTGGTAAGATATTAGTGGGCGCAGTGCGTATTGATATGAGTGGCATCCAATGGCAGGGTTTTGAGTCTACAGGTGTGCTTTTATCTCTCTCTGGTGCAAGAGAGAATGATTTATTGGGGAGTCGTGTATATGGGTTTACGGGTAGTTTTGATAGTGATGGTGCTCCCAATGCTAATTTAATGGAATATACAACTCCAATATCTAACAAGTGGTTTTTCGTTTCAGCAGGAGAGGCTTCTATTGCTAATCCTGCAGCTAATAGCAAATCTCCTAGTTTAGGATTTTATTTTTCTCCACTGGAGGTAAAAAGTTATAGTTCTGGTAATTCATATAGTGCTTACAGTGGAGCAGGTACTTATTATCAACCGGAAAATGTACAACTCCTTGGTGAAGGAGTGGCAGATAACATCAGTACTCCAGCACTTACTTTAGATGTCAAAGTAGATGGTCAAACCTCTAGCCAATCAGATATTACTGTCAACAGTAATAGTTCGACCACTTTTACACTCACTCCAAAACTAGATGCTACTCACCTTCCTACTGATGTTCCACAACCTAAATATACAGAAGTACTAATTAAAATTGATGAGGTAGGAACAAATTGCAAATCAAGTTTAGCTAATCCCTCTTTTACTGACTTACAAGAAACGCCAAATGATTTCACAGCCAACAGTTATTATCATTACTTAACGCTAGAAAAATATCAACAAGGAAAATGCTCTCGAATTTATTATTACTTAGTCAGTATTGATAGAGCTTTTACTTTTAAGGCTACGGCTCAAAATAGTACCGCAAATGGTTATGTACAATACTTGTTTTTCATCAAGGGACACTATGATACTATTACGCCTATTGAAACTGCTTATCCCGGTAGTCATCACACTTTTCGTTTACGCACTTCCAATGTAACAACGCCTACCACTAACAAATTAACAGTCAAAGTAACTGGCAACGGTACAGTGATTTCCAATGACAATAAAATCAATTGTCCTACCAATAACTGTTCATCTGATTATAATGTAAATACTCCTGTTACTTTAACAGCAACTTCAACAAATAATAATTCAACTGTCGAATGGAAAAGTTGTGGCACAATTGATAGTAGTAAAAATCAAGCTATAATAACAATGGATGCCGCTAAAACATGTACTGTTACTTTCTCCTCAGATACTGTGCCAGTTCCAAGCGATAATATAGAATTAACATTAAAAGTGAACCCTGTACAGGCTGGAACTGTAAAAGCAAAGTTTGCAAATAGTGAGATAACTGCACAAGGTAATCCTATTGATGTTCCTAAGGATTCCAAAGTTATAATAACAGCAACACCAAATGAAGGTTATCGTTTCAAAGAATGGCTAACAACAGATGGCAATGTAGTAATATCAAATAATAATCTAACAACGAGTATTGGTAATGATGGTGTTGGTACGCTTATCATTAACCAATTAACTACTGAGGCTAGTAGTTATACAGCTGTATTTGAAGCCAATTCTACATTGTCCATGTTTAAAGTTACACATGAAGGTGGTAATAGCTATTACTTTGATGCTTTAGGCTTGGATTCTATCAGTTCTGCAACATTAGAATGGACAGCCGTTTATTCTGATGGGACTAAAGTATTATGGGAAAACGATTCAAGTGACACTAGAACGGAAATCAGTTTTCACCATACTTTTGATAAATCTGCTACGGTTACCTTAAAAACCAAGATGAACGGTAAAGAAACGACGTATGAATCATATGAGATTAAGGTCAATCAGTTACCTGTTGCGAAATTTAAATTAGATCAAAGCAAGACGGAAACCACCATTGATGTTCAGTTGGACGCTTCTGATAGCGAAAGTAATAGTGGTACTGGAATTACAGAGTATCGTTGGTCAAGTTCTAATGGTACAGTTACGTGTAATGAAAGTTCAAAAGATTGTAGTAAAGCGTCAATTATATTTTCTATCGCAAATTATAAGTCTGAATCGATTAAATTGATTGTTGTGGATGATGTAGGAGAATCTGAACCCTATTCTCAAGTGGTTACGATAAACAAACAATTGATTAAAGAGATTGTTCCCACACCAAGAAAAGTTTTATTACCATCAAAAGACCCATTGACACTAGAGGCAATATTATTTGATGAAGCGCAAAATTGTGTGTATAGGTGGTCGACAACTAGTGGTCTTAATATTCGTAATAGTGCTCTTTCAAAAGTGGAAACTAATTTAGCAAAAGAAGGTAGTTATGATTTTGATTTGTTAGTAGATTGTCAGAGCGGTTCTGACACTAAATCAATCACCGTAAAAGCTATCAAACCAATGCCACCTATTGCAGAAATTTCTGTTTCTCAAAAACAAGATGAAAACAATAGTTACAGCTACTTTTTATTAGATAGTTCAAGCTCTTATGATCCTGATGCTTTGGAAGAAGATAAAAATACGGAGATAACTACTTATCTATGGGAAAAGGATGAGAATTGTCAAGGCTCTCTTATTCCAAATAATACTCCTAGTGAAACACCAACTGCAACATTGAGTTTTGTTGGTTTAGCTTTATCAGAAGATCAAAGTTGTACAGTGACACTCACAGTAACGGATAATGAGAATTCAAAATCAACTGCTAGTGTTGTTACTTTACCTACTGTTAAAACGCCAACAGCAGGTTTTACTTCTTTTCCTGCGAATCTTTTTACAGAACCCTTGATAATTGGTCCTAATGCTGCTTATGCTGGTGATATTTATCTGGATGCCTCTAAACTTTCATCTGATCCAGATGGTGTAATTCAAAATTACAGTTGGGAAATTAAAAATGGTGATGAATCAATTATTATCCCTTCACCACAAACATCTGTAATAACACTATCTTCTTTAGTAAGCGGCAACTATACTGTCAAATTAACTGTTACTGATAATTATGGCTTAACTAACAGCATAGAGAAGAACTTTATTATTTTACCTCCACTTTTAGGTGGAACAGTACAGATTAATCCAAATGGTACTGAGTCACCAGCATTAGCATTATCGTATGGTGGTGTAATAGTTGATGATAAGTTTCTCGTTGGTAAAGATATAGGTGTCAACTCTTCTAATGAGATTACAGTAGTTGCTGGCATGAAGGTCGATAAGCATGTTGATCAACGAGCGGATATTATTGCAGTTATTGGAGTTTTAGATCAAACTTCAGGGGTAATAACCTTCTTTAATTTTGTTGCTCCTCCTATTGGGAAAACATCATATCTAATTTGGAATGGTGATATTGCTACTCTGCAGCCATTACATAAAGATACGTTATCTAGTACAATAAACGAGACGGTATTTCAGGGAAATTTTGCCAGTTATATTGGCAGTGGAACATTTAATATAACTGTTTACTTAGGTTATCGTTTAAGTACAGGTGAAATTATAACTAACTTGTATTCTCCTCTTACTTTTGGTATTAACCCAAATTAAGTCTATGTAGGATGCGCTTCCTATTTATTGTAGGCGCATCCTTAAATTATCAGCTATATCAAAGATATGAAAAATTGGACTGAAATTTACGAAAATGATTATTACAATTGGGCAATGCGCAATGCTGAGTTACTCAAAAAAGGTCGTTTTGCTGAAGTTGATATTGAACATTTAATTGAAGAACTCGAGGGCATGGCACGTAGTGATAAACGTGAATTAGAAAGTCGTTTAATTGTCCTGATTGCACATCTATTAAAATGGCAATTCCAATGGCAACATTTAAAAGATAGATGGCAAGAATTCGATGGACAAAGTTGGCAAGATACCATAATTGAACAACGCACTCAGTTAGAGAGTTTATTAGACAAAGTGCCAAGTCTCAATCACTTATATACACAACTTATTGCTGAATCTTATCCCTACGCACTTAAATTAGTGGTAAAAGAAACAAAATTACCAAAAGAAACTTTTCCATCTACTTGTCCCTACACGATTGAACAATTATTAGATGAAGATTTTTATCCCGATCCATAATGACAAACGTAGGCTCAATGCCATTAAGTTAAGCGTTTCCCCCCCTTTTTTAAAGGGGGCTGGGGGGATTTAAGTAATTGAAATATAAAAATCCCCCTCAATCCCCCTTTGGTAAAGGGGGAAGCGAAATTTCCTTAACTTAATGCTATTGAAACGTAGGCTGCCTTATTAAAAATATACTACTATGCAAGAATTATCAAAAACACTACATGTTGTTGCTGGTGTTATTTACAATTCGCAAGGACAAATTCTGCTCGCTCAACGACTTCCTACTAGCCATCAAGCCGGTTTATGGGAATTTCCGGGGGGTAAACGAAAATTACATGAAACCAGTGAACAAGCATTAGCGAGAGAATTGTACGAAGAAATTAATATTCAAGTAGAACAAGCACGTCCCTTAATTCGTATTTACCATAATTATCCTGATAAATATATTTTACTAGATGTTTGGCGGATAGAGCAATGGCATGGTCGCGCTTATGGTAAGGAAGATCAATTAATTGAATGGTGCTATTTATCTGAATTTAAAAATAAAATATTCCCTAATGCCAATTATCCTATTATTACTGCGTTACAACTACCTGTTTGTTATTTGATTACTCCAGAACCACGGGGTATTAACGATAAAAAATTCTTCTATCAGTTAGAAAAATGTTTGGAAAAACAAATTTCTTTAATTCAATTACGTGCTTATCAACTTGATGAACGAGAATATTGTTATTGTGCTGAAAAAGCATTAAATTTGTGCGAGCGTTATGCGGCTAAATTGTTAGTGAATGCAACACCCGAAATTGCGTTATCAGTTGGTGCGTCAGGCGTACATTTAAACTCACAACGTTTGTCAACATTATCTGAACGTCCTTTAGCTAAAAATTTATATGTTTCAGCTTCTTGTCATACACTGCATGAAATTTTACAAGCAAATGCCATTGAAATTGATTTTGCCGTAGTCAGTGCTGTGCGTCCTACACAATCACATCCAACTGTTAAGTCTTTGGGTTGGCAACAATTTTTCCAATTCAGTGAGCAAGCTAATTTTCCTGTTTTTGCTTTGGGCGGAATGCAAATGAGCGATATACCTTGGGCGTGGGCGCATGGTGGACAGGGTATTGCGGCAATTAGTCATCTGTGGAATAATCTCCTGTTACCAAAATAGTTGACTTTAGTTAACCATAATATACAATAATTCACTTGAATCCGAAAACAGAGGAATTTTTGAAAATGCGATTACTAACACGATTAATTTATTTCACTACTTTGTTACCCTTAATTACTACAATTCAAGCAGCAGAAATACGTGGTTTAGATAATAAGTGCTTAGATGCTGCTGGTGAAAGTTCAGAAAATGGAACTCACTTGATTTTATGGGAATGTACTGGTCGTGAAAATCAAAATTGGTATTTTACTGAAAAAGGTGAATTAAGAGGCATTAATAATAAATGCGTTGATGCGGCTGGAAATAGTAAAAAAAATGGGACTCAACTGATTTTGTGGGATTGTAACGGCGGTGAAAATCAGCAGTGGCATTTTAGTGATGACGGACAGATTCAAGGTATGGGCAATAAATGCTTTGATATGACAGGTAATGTTTCTGATAATGGCACCAAGATCACTTTGTGGAAATGTCATAGTAAGGTAAATCAACAGTGGCGCACAGTGTCTAATGATAACAATATGGGTAGTGCCGGACAACAACAACGTGAGAAGAAACGCTGGTATCATGGGACAGAAAACAATATCAATCGTCCTAATCAACGTCAAAGCTCAGTCTCTGATGATGATAGTCGTCACGAACGTGGCTATGCTGAAACCAATCGCCCTACTTATCCAAACTATCCAGATGATAAGCATTGGGATAATAACGATAATCGTACATTGAATCAAAACAACAATCGTTGGGATACGCCCAAACCTAAGAATGAGGCATTATGTCAAAGTTTATACGACATTCATAACAAATGTTATGCTGTAGGTGCAGTGTCAGAAGGCACACCAATCAAACGGGCAAAAGCCTGCGATCGTGCGGTGAATAACAGTCAACAAGAAATTGCGCAATCAACTGATTTTGTTAATTATACTTTGTATGGTGAAGTCGCAGCCACAGTGTGCACTAACGCCTGTAAAAACGGGATTAATGCCAATGGTGCACCTTCTTACGAAGAATTTAGTCATGTTTGTCAGGCAAATGGATTATAACGACTTGAATTAATAAAAAAAACGTGTCTCAATCGATAGCAACTTTAGAATTAACTCATCTCGCTAATGTCGTACATTGTTGTGGTGCTTGGACGCTCGCGGGTATAGCTTCATTAAAGCTGACCGATTTAGCTTTGCCACCCGCCACCGATCTCATTTTTGATGGTAGTCAAATCAGTAATATGGATACGGCGGGTGCGTCTACGCTATGTTACGTACAGCACGAATTAGCCATGAAAGGCAAGACAATTGTTTTTAAAAATTTTCAGCCCGAACACGACGCACTCCTCAAAATGGTGCAAACGCATCCCATTGCTCGAACAGAAATCGCTATAAAACCATTGACATGGTTGGATAAAATCAAACATCCACGCTACATTTTAGTTGATATCGGTCAATACACAGTCATTTATTTGAATCAACTCATTGTATTCTTGGCATTTGTTGGCGAAACTGCGTTTATTTTTGGTAGAAGTATCCTATTTCCTAAACGTATTCGTTGGCGCACTTTATTTGCTAACATTCAAACCGGCGGATTACAAGCACTACCTATTGTTGGTTTAATGGCTTTTTTGATGGGGATTGTCATTGCCTATCAAGCCGGCGTACAACTCAGTCGTTACGGTGCTAATATTTTAATTGTTGATTTAGTTGGCATCAGTTTATTACGTGAAATCGCGCCTTTATTAACCGCAATTATTGTCGCAGGACGCAGCGGTTCTGCCTATACCGCACAAATTGGTACTATGCGTATTACTGATGAAATTGATGCATTACGCACTTTAGGCATTTCGCCGATGGAATTACTCGTGATTCCTAAACTATTAAGCTTATTGATTGCGTTACCTTTATTAAGCGTTTTTGCAGATTTGTTTGGCATCCTTGGTGGAATGACTATTGCGACTTTAGTATTAGATGTCAGTGTTTACGATTTTTTTGAACGTTTACCACAAGCCGTTTCATTAAGACATTATGTGATTGGATTGGGAAAATCACCGATGTTTGCAGCCATTATCGCAATTGTTGGGTGTTATCAAGGATTTCAAGTACAAGGCGGGGCAGATAGTTTAGGCAAGCAAGTAACAACCAGCGTAGTGCAAGCAATTTTTCTCGTATTAGTAGCAGATGCAGTCTTTTCAGTCTTATTCAGTTGGGTAGGTATTTGATACAAATAAATATTTGACCTAATAGGCGTTCGATGTAGTTTGGTACGGTGCATAAACGCATTGTTATATATCTTTGATATTTACATGTTTTCAATGAGCTTTTGTGATAACGTATTTACAATTGCTTCGTTCTTACCAACTTCTTTAACAAGTTCACTATATTGATTAAGCATGTCATCTGTATTAAAGTTAAGTTCAGAATTTGTATAAGTCCATTCACCTTGGTTTTTTTTTAAAAATTCTAGCATCTGTAATAAACCATTTCCATAATCAAGATGCGCTTGAATAAGTGGCTCCTCTTACTACCATCGCTATTTGCTTGGATTATTTGGCGTTTATCTGGGAAGAATGAACGTAGAAAAAGTTTAACATTTAATATTGTTCTTACCTTAGCGTTGCTTGGGCAAGTGGGACAAGCTGCACAAAGAGCTTAACTAGATTGCTTTACATATATTTAAATGTATGTAACAATGAATA
>DYNN01000033.1 GCA_020721045.1 Thiomargarita sp.
CAGCTTGCAATACCTCCCCGTTTTCACAGTAAAATTTATCCCCGCATCGTTTCCCAGAAAGAGTCCCGTTACGCGAATCCATTTGTGAGGTATATGCCGCATTAACGTAAACGACCGTAGAACCTCTACGGCGAGATACGTTTTCAATTTACTTGTTTATTATTACATACATTTAAATATATGTAAAGCAATCTAGTTAAGCTCCTTGAGATGTGCATACCATGCGAACGTCATGAAGACATTACTAAAAATCAAAAGGACTATTGTAGATGCTATTGGATTCAAATGTCATTTCCTTTAACTGCATAACGATAAACCCTAAATAACGAAAGTTCGATTCTTTCCTCTTTCTCGTCAGTTTATCTTCTGCTATTCTAATTGTCAATTCTATGACTATATATAATTCAATGATTTTAAAGTAAAATACGCTCAATACCCGTTTGTTTTACTTTATCAATAAACATATTTTGCCAAGTTTCTCCCAATAATTGATTGGCTAATTCCACTACAATATAATCAGTATTAACACCCACTTCTTCACGATAACGCGATAAACCTTGTAGACAAGCCGGACATGTAGTGAGCAATTTAACTTTCCCTTGTCCATCAGTGGGTTGTCCGATTAATTTTCTCACTCCATGATGTAATTCTTCTTGTTTACGAAAACGTACCTGTGTCGCAATATCTGGTCGGGCAATAGCAAATGTTCCCGCTTCTCCACAACAACGCTCTGATAATAAAACGTTTTTCCCCATCAGTTGCGTAGCGACTTGTATTGGCTGATAATGTTTAAACGGTGTATGACAAGGATCATGATACAAATATTCAAATTCACTAGGTTGCTGTAAATTCAAACCTTTTTCTAACAAATATTCATGAATATCAACTAAACGACATCCGGGGAAAATTTGTTGAAATTGATATTTTAATAACTGATCCACGCAAGTACCACAAGAAGTAACGACAGTTTTAATATCAATATAATTCAATGTATTAGCTATGCGATGAAACAAAACTTGATTTGCCGTACTGATTTTTTTACCCAAACTGAGATTTCCACTAGCAGTTTGTGGATAACCACAACACAAATAACCCGGTGTTAAAACAACCTCAGCACCACTGTGACATAACAAAGCCAAGCTGGCTAAACCGATTTGACTAAACAATCGCTCAGAACCACAGCCCGGAAAATAAAACACCGCCTCACTGTCCTCATTTACTTTATCAATATCACGAATAATAGGGACAATAGTTGCGTCTTCTATATCCAGCAGTTGTCGCAAAGATTGCTTAGGCACTTGATTTGGCATTGGTTTTTTAATAAAATTAATAACTTGTGCAGTCATTGTCATTTTACCAATCGTATTTTTCACCCGTTGCTGCGGTTTAATTAACTTCGCTTTGCTTGCCAAATGATAAGCAAAACGTTGACTGGCATAACCCCATTCAATCATGAGTTTACGCATAAAATGTACAAAAAGCGGTTTGCTCGTATTTAAAAATAGCATTGACGCTTTAGCACCCAAATTAGTACGTCGTTGATGGTAATTTTTCAAAATACTACGCAATTTAACTGTTACATTTCCAAAATCAATATTAACAGGGCAAGGTGTAATACATTTATGACAAACTGTACAATGATCAGCGACATCGTTCATTTCCGCAAAATGGCGCAGAGAAACACCACGACGCGTTTGTTCTTCATACAAAAAAGCTTCTATCATGAGCCCTGTCGCCAAAATCTTATTACGAGGCGAATAAAGTAAATTAGCACGCGGTACATGCGTGTTACATACCGGTTTACATTTACCACAACGTAAACAATTCTTAATCGCGTTATTTAAATCACCTAGCTCACTTTCTTCTAAAATTAGGGCTTCTTGCTCCAATAAACGAAAAGAAGGCGTATAAGCATTTTGTAAACTATTGGTCACTAATAACTTACTTGGATTAAAAACACTATTTGGATCAACTTTCTGTTTATAAGTTCTAAAATTTTCAATGAGTTTAGGATTGAGATAAGCAATTTTTGTAATCCCAATACCATGTTCACCAGAAATCACGCCGCCCAATTGTTGTACTAAAGTAATAATCTGCGTTACAATTTGTTCTGCAGTATGTAACATTTTATAATCGTTTGAATTAACTGGAATATTTGTATGCACATTACCATCACCAGCGTGCATGTGATTAGCAACAAATAAACGACTGGCACGGATAGTCGTATGAATTTCATCAAATTTTTGTCTTACCAACGCAAAATGACTACCAGTAAAAATTT
Source organism: Thiomargarita sp. (assembly GCA_020721045.1). Lineage (GTDB taxonomy): Bacteria > Pseudomonadota > Gammaproteobacteria > Beggiatoales > Beggiatoaceae > DYNN01. The sequence continues at coordinate 2,282 of DYNN01000033.1, forward strand.
CATTTAATCGCATTGCCACCGAATGACGATAAGAAATGCGTAATTCACGTCGTTGCAACAAAGTAAATACGCTGATGTCAGACAAATTTTCTACCCAACCCAAGGCTTGTAATATTTCGCTAACCTCAGTGATAGGCGCGTCTAATTTTTCCATTAACGCAAGCCACAATTGTCGGATTTGTTGCAAATGAGTATGCGCTTTCTCAATTTTCATTTTGATCAACTGATCATTTTCGATATTGCGTTCATAATCAATGAGATGTCGTAATTTAGGTAAATCATGCGTCAAATAATCCAATACAGCATCAATCATTTTTACTTTATTATCAGTTGATTGGATAATATTAATTCGTTCAATTGCATCGTTGTAATCGGCTAATTTTTCTAGCGGAATGACCACGTCTTCATTGATTTTAAAAGCATTAGTATGTGCAGCAATTGCCGCGGTTTTAGCACGTTCTTGCCAAAAAATACGTTGTGCTTCTGGCGTGATAGCAATAAAACCTTCAGCATCACGGGCTTGTGCCATACGAACCACTTCAGCAGCCGCCGCATCTATTGCTACTTCATTTTCGCTACCAATATCAATGAGTAATAACATCTTGGGTAATTCTTGCCGGGCAGATTTGGTGTTATATTTGACTGCTTTAATGTAACGTTCATCCAAATGTTCCATACCCATAAGAATAATTTCAGGTAATTGATCCAGATAGTTTTTTGTCTCAATAATGGCGGGAACAGCACGTTTTAAATCGCTACCAAAAAATTCTAGGCAAAGTGTACGTGAATATTTGGGAGTTGCGTGTAAAATAAAGACTGCCGACGTAATTAAGCCATCGCAGCCTTCTTTTTGCACACCGGGCAAACCTCCGAGAAATTTATTGGTAACGTCTTTACCCAAACCGGGTTGACGAAATTCAGTTGCTGGGATATGTAAAATTTCTGCTTTATTAATCAGCGTTTTACCATCGGCTTTATAATAAGTAACACGAAATTCGGCAGTTTCAATAGTGTGAATTTTTCCTAAATTATGATTTAATCGTTCAACTTCCAGCCAATGGGCATCGGGCGTAACCATGCGCCATGACAGTAAATTGTCAATAGTTGTTCCCCAAGCAACGGCTTTTTTACCACCGGCATTCATCGCGATATTGCCACCGATGGTTGAGGCGTCCAATGAAGTGGGATCAACAGCAAAAATGTAACCTTTTTCTAGTGCTTTTTCTGCTACTCGACGTGTGATTACGCCAGCTTCTACGCGAACAGTTGCGACTGGTTTTTCAATACCCGCGATGATTCTTTCTTCAATTTCGCCTAATTTGTCTAATTTTTCGGTGTTGATAATCACGCTGTTGCTGTGCAAAGGAATTGCGCCACCGGTGTAACCAGTACCGCCTCCGCGTGGAATGATGGTTAATTTCAATTTGATACAGGCAGCAATGATAGCGGCTAATTCTTTCTCTGAATCCGGATAAATAATAACTAAGGGATATTCTACTCGCCAGTCGGTGGCATCTGTAACATGTGACACTCGTGATAAACCATCGAAACAAATATTGTCTTTATGTGTCACTTTGGCTAATTTTTTAAATACAACATGTTGTAAATGGGCTTGTTGATTTAACCATTGGGAAAATTGTTCAACTAATTGATAAGCAGCGTTATTGAGTTGTAATGCTAATTGGTTACCTTCTGCGCGCATTTTAATTTGTTCAAGTCTGTGATATAGGGCGTTAATTAGTAAAATGCGACGTTGACGATTGTGAAATAAGTCATCTTGAATGAAAGGATTACGTTGAATAACCCAAATATCACCTAATACCTCAAATAACATACGGGCAGAACGTCCGGTACGCCTTTGTCCACGTAATTCATTTAAAATTTGCCATTGCGATTCTCCTAGCAAACGAATTACAATTTCACGATCTGAAAATGAAGTATAATTATAAGGAATTTCACGAATACGGGATTGTGTGGACATGGGGTACCAACTTTGAGAAAGAAAATTATTGCGGATAGTTATAAAACGATATGATAGAAAGATTTGTCTAAATAATCAAGCAAAATGAAAGGTTGTCAATTAGTTGGGAAATTAAGTTGTTATTGTTGTTTGTTTATAATGCGTTGAAGTTATCTTATACTTGATTTTCAATCGAGTAGCCCCAAGGAACTTCTCTCTGAGGCTTTCACAGAACTAAACGTGAAACTCTCGCTTCATGTGCGGATAGTTGCGGGTTTTGTGTCAGAAACGTCAGCGATTTGTACTTACGTTTAGCCCAACGGATAAATTTCTGGTCAAAATGATACAGTACGTCTTTAATAACCGTCTGGCTCATCTTGCCATAATAACGCTGCCATTTTTCCTGAATGTGTTTATCCACCGCTTTGAGTAATAACGCATGGTCTATATTGTCAAAGGCGAAGCTTTACACCTTTCATTAATTATTTTTCAGAAATATTAATAATATTCAGTAAGCCCCGCGTCCTTTTAATACGGCTGGAATTGTTTTTAATAATAAGATGATATCACTATAAAATGATTGGGTTGCGATATATTCTAAATCCATTTCAACTTGTCTGGGAAAAGGAATTTCTGAACGTCCTGAAACTTGCCAAATACAGGTGATGCCGGGTGTAACGCCTAATCGTTGTCGTTGGTAAGGTGTGTATTGTTCAACTTCATAGGGTAATGCTGGACGCGGTCCGACTAAGGACATTTCACCGATGAGTACGTTCCACAATTGGGGAATTTCATCTACAGAATATTTGCGAATAAACCGACCCACCGGTGTTACGCGCGGATCATTTTTTATTTTGAATAGTACGCCACCTTGCATTTCATTCTTTCTTAATAAAGCTGCTTTACGTGCTTCTGCATCCATATACATAGAACGAAATTTGTACATTTTAAAGAGTTTGCCATTTTTTCCTACTCGGATTTGGTTAAAAAAAGCAGGACCTGGTGAGGTGATGTAAATGGTTAACATCGTTGATAACAGCACTGGACTAAATATCAATAATAAAATAGAGGAAATGAAAATGTCAAATAATCGTTTACTCATGCGTCCACCCAGCACAATAAATCGGATACGCCAATGTTGCCAAAGTGCGGTAAATGGGGTGAAAATATTGCCTTCTTGCTGACATTTTCCTTCTAAATCATGAATATAAGTTATTGGAGATTGTAAAGCTGAATGTACATGCATATCGTTTTGGGTTTCGTTGATGATTGTGGTAAGTGAGTCATCTTTTGTAATTGGTTGATTCTTAATGGGTATTGCATCGATTGGATTAGTCTGAGTTGCATAAATTTGTTTCCATACACGATATAAAAACAAAGGGTTGCCAATTAAATAACGTTGCCACAAACGCATAGGTTCTTGTAATAATCGCCATAGCCATTCTAATCCGAGTTCTCGCATCCACAAGGGCGCGCGCGGAATACGTTCAGAGTAAAAATCGAATAATCCGCCTACACCAATACAAACAGCTGGTTTTAGCTGGTGTCGATGTTGATCAATCCATAGTTCTTGTTTGGGTGCACCGAAAGCAACTAGTAAAATTTGTGCGCCAGATTGATTAATATTTTCAATCAGTTGTGGTTCTTCGATTTTGGCATAATAGCCATGTTGAGTACCGGCGATTTTTAATCCAATATGTTGCTTCTGCATATGAGTTGCTGCCATTTGAGCGACTTTGGGAAAACCGCCTAATAGGTAGATAGATATTGGTGTTTTAGTTAATTTTTCACAGAGTTGTGGAAATAAGTCTGTGCCATTTACGTTGTCACAAAGTTGTACCTTTAAAAATCGACAAGCTAATCGAATACCGCTACCATCTGGTAAGACACGTGCGGCTTTTTGTAACACTTCTTTATATAGATGATTTTTATATGCGATATTTAGACAGTCCGCATTAACAAACGCTAAAGTAGTTGGTTCATTTTGTTGGGCTTGATGAATAATATAATCAATCGTTTCTGCCATAGTGGTGTTCATCATTGGCACATCAAATAAATTGATTGTCTGCGGCGTTGGTAAATATTTTTTTTCTCTAAATGAGAAGTTGAGCAAAGAACGCAGAATAATGCCTAAATTACCGAAAAATGTTTCTGTGTGTACAAATTCACTGTCAGTCACCATTTCAGTTTGATAAGCAATGCCCACTTGATTACGTAGTTGGTAGATGGAGTAAAGTCCGGGTTTTACTTTAAAACGAATCAGAGCAATCGGTTTGATTTGATTAGCTTCTTGTATAGATAAAGGACGTGGACCAGTAAAATTCATATCACCGCGAATAATATTGAATAAAACCGGTAAAGCTTGTCCTATACTTGGATCAGCAAAGGTAAATTTTATAAAAGGTATGCGGTATTGACCAATGAGTTGGTTACGTTCAAATATGTAGCCGGTTCTCATTTTGGCGATGAGCATACGAATGATGAAAAGTGGCGCAAAAATGCCCAAAGAGAGGGCGGCTAAGGTCGTATTAAATAAGCGACAACCATAAATATCCATTATTTTGACCATTGATAAGTAGACACTTAAAATTGTAGAACGCCAGTAGGATGTAGTCAAAAAAAAAGGTATTCGTTTTAGTTTGTTAGGTTTCATAGTTAATTTAATCCTTGATATATATAAATCATTTAATTTTAGTTGGTTATATTGATTTATATACTTATGATTGAGAAGTGGCATATCTTAAATCCTGCAAAAAGCACACCTTTCAAAATTTAAATTGTTAGATTATAGTCGGTATTATAAAATAGTCAATTATTTTTAACATATATATTTGTATAATACTATTTTTAGAACGGTAAAGCAAAAGGTGATATAATTTTTTAAATATTTTTGGGAAACTATCATGTATAAAATTCGTCTTGCTTACCTAACAAGTCGTTATCCGGCTATTTCACATACTTTTATTTTGCGGGAAATTTTTCAACTTAGAAAATTGGGCTTTGACATTTTTGTGGCATCAATTAATCGACCAGATCGGGAAAGTAATGATTTAACCGTGCAGGAACAATTAGAAGTTTTACGTACGTGTTATATAAAAAATTCTAGTATTCGTCAAATATTTCAATCACATATACATACGTTATTCACTCATCCTTTAGGTTATATCAAGGGCTTATTTTATGCGCTGCGCTTAGGTAAATGGGATATTAAAAAGGTGGTTTATGGTTTTTTTTATTTTATTGAAGCGGTTATCATTGGTTATTGGATGCGACAACATCGATTGACGCATATCCATGTGCATTTTGCTACTGAAGTGGCAACGGTTGGTTTATTAGTTAAACGAATTTTTTCGACAACTTTATCTTTAACCGTGCACGGACCTGATGAGTTTTACCACGTGGATCGTTATTTTTTGCCTGAAAAGATTCAACAAGCGGATTTTATTTGTTGTATCAGTCACTTTGCACGTAGCCAATTGATGGCTTTATCACCGCATACCGAATGGCATAAATTAGAAATCAGTCCATTGGGGGTTGATCCTAGTCATTTTTTGCCGCGTCCATTTCGAGAAAATCCACGTCCTTTTGAAATTTTATGTGTTGGACGTTTGGTTCCTGTGAAAGGGCAACATATTTTAATTAAAGCCATTATTCTTTTACTGCAACAAGGGCGACAATTACGACTTTGTTTTGTGGGTGATGGACCAGATAGAATTTTTTTAGAACAAAGCGTTCAACAATATAATTTGGAAAAATACATTATTTTTGCCGGCGCTGTTAATCAAGAACATATCTTGAGTTATTATCGTAAAGCTGATACTTTCGTATTAGCCAGTTTCGCAGAAGGAGTGCCTGTCGTATTAATGGAGGCGATGATGATGGAAATTCCTTGTATTAGCACGCATATTACCGGTATTTCTGAATTAATTACACAAAATAAAGGTATTTTAGTCGTGCCCTCTTCCGTTACAGAATTAGCACAAGCAATTACACACCTAATGGATGATGCAAAATTTCGTCAAGAGTTAGGGCAGCAAGGCAGATTACAAGTCTTAGAACATTACGAACTCAACAAAAATGGTCAACGATTAGCAGATATATTTCGCCGCCGTATCACAGTTGTAATGTGATTCAGTTATTCGTTGTGTTCAATTTGAGTGATACTTAAGCCAGTATATTAGTTAGACATCCGTTTATTTTTCTGTTACTCAAAGGAAAAACAAAATGTTATTCAAGTTGGAAGTGCTGAGTTATCATCTTGTTAGAATGATGCGATGGCGGTTTTGCCTAATTTTCATCTTCATTTTATCATACACGATTGGTCAAGGTGTACATGCAGCATCCCGTTCTATCGGTGAATACGAGGTGAAAGCGGTTTATTTGAATAATTTTTCCAAATTCATTACTTGGCCCTCCTTTACTTCTTCTGATAGCAAAAATTCACCTTTTTATATCTGTATTTTAGGTGACGATCCATTTAAGATTAAATTGGATATTACAGTCGAAAATGAAACCGTGGAAGGGCATCCCATAAAAATTGATCGTTTGCAAACTCTTAATAAAATCAAGCACTGTCATATTTTATATGTAAGCCGTTCTGAAAAAAGTAATCTTAAAACGATAGTTGAACAACTTCAAGATTATCCCGTATTAACTGTTAGTGATCTTGATGATTTTATTCAAGTAGGTGGTATGGTTGAATACTATATGGATAATAATCGAGTACGTTTCAAAATTCACCCGATACATGTTCGTCAGAGTGGATTGTTGCCTAGCAGTAGTCTATTGGAAATTGCGACTATTGTTGGTTCTACAAAATAAAATATGAAGAAATGGAGAGCATTTATGTCAAACTTTTTCCAAAGTACAGTATGGTTAATATGCCCATTGTTCTTATTTATTGCAACGTCTTGTAACGCCGATGAAGAAAAAAATAATATACAAACTATAAGAGAAAATATTCAATATCTAAAAACTTTAGAATTAGGTGATTTATCTGATGTAGAAGTCGTTTTAGATGATGTATTTGATATTTTTGACGCACTCTTAATTGAAAAAAATGTGAGCGTAGCAACTGGTTATCAACAAAAAATGACACGTGCGCCGGCTGTAACTAATGTAGTGACTGCAATGGATATAGAAGCGATTGGTGCAACTGATCTTGATGAAGTCTTAGAAACGATACCCGGATTACACGTTGCACGACGTAACTATGGTTATAATCAAATTTACACGATGCGTGGCATTTATAATGATTTTAATCCACAAATTTTAATGTTAATCAATAATATACCGATTACAGTACTTTCAACAGGTAATCGCGGTACTATTTGGGGTGGAATGCCAGTTAATAATATCGCACATATTGAAATCATCCGTGGTCCAGGATCAGCGGTTTATGGTACAAATGCATTTGCGGGTGTGATTAACGTGATAACAAAAACTAACAAAGATATTAAAGGCACTGAAGTCGGTGCAAGAGTTGGTAGTTTTAGCACAGAAGACGCATGGCTATTACACGGTGATACTTGGCTGGGCTTTGATGTCGCAGTTGCGTTAGAATATCATGATACCAATGGACAACGTGAACGCATTGAAGCCGATGCACAAACGGTATTTGATAATTTATTTAATACACACGCTTCATTAGCCCCCGGGTCTGTCAATCTACAACGTCATAATTTAGATGCACGGATAGACCTCAGTAAAGATCACTGGCAATTTCGAGCCGGTTATCAAGGGCGACACAATTGGGGTGTGGGTGCAGGCGATGCACAAGCTTTAGACCCAATCGGTCGTTTTCAAGCTGATAGATTTAATATTGATTTGACTTATCATAATCCAAAAATAACCGAAAATTGGGATATAACTGCACAAATGAGTTTCTTTGATTCGATTGATAATTTGGATGACAGCAATCAAGTATTGTTTCCACCGGGCGCATTTGGCGGTAGTTATCCCGAGGGTTATATTGGTAATCCTAGTATTAGTGAAAATATTATTCGATTCGACTTATCAGGCATTTATTCTGGAATTGATGATCATTTATTACGTGTGGGTATCGGATATAATTTAGCCGATGTTTATAAAGTGACACACATTGCTAATTTTGGCATTGATCCGAATACTTTGGAAGAATTACCACCGGGTAGTCCATTGATAGACGCAAGTGATACGCCTTATGCCTTTTTACCTGAAAAATCAAGAAGAAATAGCTACTTATTCTTACAAGATAGTTGGCAATTTGCACCAGATTGGGAATTCACGGCTGGATTACGCTATGATGATTACTCTGATTTTGGAAATAGAATGAGTCCACGCCTTGCCTTAGTATGGAAAACTGCACCTGATTTGACTACAAAATTATTATATGGTGATGCGTTCCGTGCACCCGTCTTATCAGAACTTTACAATGTGAATAATCCTGTCGCGTTAGGTAATCCAAATTTAAAACCTGAAGTAATTAATACCACAGAATTAGTTTTTGATTATCAAATCACTCCAACGCTTAATCTAGCAACGAATTTATTCTATTATGACTGGCGTGATCGTATTATTTATCAACCTGATCCAGTAACCGACACATTTACTGCCACTAATGCAGGTGAACAACGAGGATATGGCATTGAATGGGAAGGACGTTGGAAAGCAACTAAAAATTTCAGTTTACTGCTAAATTACGCCGTTCAACACGCAACCGATGAACAAGATCGCGAAGTGCCCAATGCACCGGGACAAGAAGCGTATTTGCGAGCAGATTGGTTAGTGATACCCAATTGGTATTTAGACACGCAGATCAATTGGATTGCCGATAGAACTAGAACATTTGGCGATCCGCGTCCAGCCATAGATGACGATACCACATTAGATATTACATTACGTTATAAAGATATAAGACAAGGACGCTGGAATTTTGCCTTTGGTATCCGTAATATATTAGATGCAGATACACGCGAACCTAGCCAAGGACCTGATTCTTTTGGTTTAATTAGCATTCCAAATGATTTACCACTCGCCGGGCGCAATTATTTCTTAGAATTACGTTATCGATTTTAATTATTAAAACAGGAGCTTTATTTATGTATTGGTTATTAGCTATCATGAGTTTCAGTTTGTTAGCGATGATTGCGACTGGAATTTACTATGAACTTTATCCATTGGACAAAAAAGATCAGACAGTGAGACGACTCAAAGGCACAATTGCATTCAATTTACTCGTTTTTATCGGGGCACAAATTGGTTTACTAGTTTTAGGAATTCAAGATGTTATGGCAGCACAAGTAGCCACAGAAGCCACACGAGAAATTTCCATCGGTATGGGACTCGCCATGTTAGGTGTTGGCATTCCGACCGGTTTAGCTGCATTTGGTGCTGGACTTGCGGTCGGTCCAGTCGGTGCTGCCTCTTTGGCAACCATTGCAGAAAAACCAGAAATCTTTGGTAGAACCTTAGTTTATTTGGGATTAGCTGAAGGAATTGCAATTTATGGCTTAGTAGTGACTATTCTCATGTTAGGAAAAATTGGATGAGATTTATTGCAATGGGTAGCAACGCGCTAATGGATGGTTTTGCCTTATTGGGCTTTGAGGTTTTTCCCAATGTCACAATTGAAACCGTGGAAAAAACACTGGCTCAATTACTGAAAAATAAAGAAAAAGCACTGATTTTTTTAGAAAACAACCTATCTCAACATTCAGGTAAATATTTATTGCAAGCGCGAAATGAAGCAGCTGGAATTATTATCACTGAAATTCCACCATTACACGCCCCCGATACTTATCATCCTTTAGTTGAAGAACTCGTGACACGGGTATTAGGTACAACGGCTTTAGATTGAATTTATGACGACAAACACTCAACTAGAACAATTAGAAAATGCAATTTTAAAGCGTGCGCAAGTCTTAGCTGATGCCCAATTACAAGATGCGCAACAACAATGCAATCAAATTCAGCAAGACTTAAACAAACGCTTACAACGGCGCGAAGAACATGAAATCGAGTCAGCCAAAGCAGCAGCCGATAAAGTGTGTCGTCGTCATGTACAAGCGAGTGAAATTAAAATGCACGCTGAACTTGATCAATTGCGTTGGTCCCTCATTCAAGTGGTCATGAGCCAATTAAAGCATCGTTTGCAACAATTACGTGAAAAACCAGACAGTTACCTTGCTTTATTACGTCAATACTTCACCAGTGCCATGATAACACTAGAACGAGAACAACTAATTGTCGAAGTGAATGCGCAAGATTATGAATTATTAATGGTGCAATGGGAAAATTTGATTAATGAATGTGCGCCGGGTAAAAAATGCAGTTTGACTATTCATAAAGCAAATTCTATCGGTGGTTTACTTGTCCGTGATCAACACAACCAAATTCGGATAGATAATACATTTGAAGGCTTAATGTCTCGTTTAGAAAATGAATTATATCAAACAATTACCGCACAATTATTTGCTTTTGCCGGATCAAGTAATTGACAGTCATTTTTAATTTTGTAGGTCACCCATGCGGGCTTTGTTAATTCAATTAGTTCTTCATTTTGTTGCGTTATTTCCTTTATCATGGACACACCGGATTGCAACAGCGATTGGATTTATACTGACTTATTTTCCACAATTGCGCTTAGTCAAAATAACACAGATTAATCTACAATTATGTACGCCTTTTTTGATTGAAAAACCTTCTGTACAACACACATTGATTGAAACCTGTAAAACGTTTACCGAATTGGGTGCGTTATGGCTTTGGTCACCACAACAGACTTTAGCACTTATCCGTAAAGTGACAGGCGAATCCCATTTACAACAGGCAATGCAACAAAATAAAGGGGTTATATTGCTGACGCCACATTTTGGTGCTTGGGAATTAGCCGGATTATACGCTTCTGCACATTATCCGATGACTGCATTATATCGACCGCCCAAATTAGTTGGCTTACAAACGCTTATTCATACAGCTCGCCAACGTGCGGGTGGTCGTTATGTTGCAATTGATCAAGCCGGTATTCGTGCCTTATACCATACTTTAAAACAAGGGCAAGTGATAGGTATTTTACCCGATCAAGTACCAAATCAGGCGAGCGGTGTGTTTGCCCCTTTTTTTGGTGTGATGGCAAATACGATGGTATTAGTCTCTCGTTTACAACGTAAAACAGATGCAGTAGTGATTTTCACTTACGCGATTCGTTTGCCACAAGGACAGGGATTTCATGTATATTTTTCACCTGCACCAGATGCGATTTACTCAACTGATCTAATAAAATCCGTTCAAGCTTTAAATCAAGGCGTTGAACAGTGCATTCAGAGTTGTCCAGCGCAATACCAATGGAGTTATAAACGCTTTAAGCAGCGATTGCCAGACGAACCATCAATTTACTAAATTTGACGCGCGCTAACCTCGCTTTTATAGCATGAAAGATGCGATATTGAGTGCATTTTCTATTTTTTCCACCCAAAGCCCTAATGCCATTAAGTTAAGCGTTTCCCCCCTTTTTTAAAGGGGGCAGGGAGGATTTAAGTAATTGAAATATAAAAAATCCCCCTCAATCCCCCTTTGGTAAAGGGGGAAGCAAAATTTCCTTAACTTAATGCTATTGACCGGTAAAAATAACGCGAAAACGATTTTTGGCGTACATAAAATTCCCAGTCTGAGAGAGTTTAAATTGAGAATTGCTGTGGAATTTTTGGAAAATTACCCATTATTCATAATAAACTGCTATAATAAAAAAGTTTTGCCTTGTAATTAATAGGTTAGTAATACTACTTAGATTTTTATATCAAATTGTAAAGCAAGATATTACATCAAACTTTATTAATATTTGGCTTATAACGAATTGTATTTTATAGAGATATTTAAAATATACATTTAATAAAAAACGCGGATACTATTGTAACTAAAAAATCCCTGCACCTATAGGAGAGTTTGATGAGTCACGGAACTTTGCCAGAAAGACAAGGTTTATATGATCCTACGAATGAACATGATTCTTGTGGGGTTGGTTTTATTGCACATATCAAAGGTCAAAAAAATCATCATATTATTCAACAAGGATTGGAAATATTAGAGAATTTAACCCATCGGGGTGCTGTGGGCGCAGACCCTTTAGCCGGAGATGGTGCGGGTATTTTAATTCAAATGCCTGATGCTTTTTTGCGCGCAGTCGTTGATTTTACTTTGCCTGAAAACGGTCAGTATGGTGTGGGTATGTTATTTTTACCTAGCAATACAGATAGCCGTAATATTTGTAAAAGAATTATTGAGCGAGTTGTCACTACTGAAGGACAAATTGTTTTAGGGTGGCGCGACGTACCAACAAATAATGAGGGTATCGCTGAAAATGTAAAAGCTGTGCAACCTGCAATTTGCCAACTTTTTGTTAAATGCGGCGAAAATTGTGCTGATCAGCAGGTATTTGAGCGCAAATTATTCGTTATTCATAAACAGATTTCACATGCCATACGCGATAAAAAGCTGCCTGATGGTGGACAATTTTATACAGTTTCTTTTTCAAGTCGCACGCTTTTGTATAAGGGTATGTTGCTTGCCGATCAAGTGAAAACTTTTTATCTTGATTTGCACGATGAACGCATGGTTAGTGCTTTAGCTTTGGTACATCAACGTTTTTCAACTAATACTTTTCCAACTTGGTCATTAGCACAGCCTTTTAGAATGGTTGCCCATAACGGTGAAATCAATACTTTACGTGGTAATATTAATTGGATGAATGCACGCCGTCATTCAATGGCTTCTGAATTGTTGGGTGATGATTTAAATAAATTGTGGCCTCTGATTACAGAAGGGCAATCGGATTCTGCTTGTTTTGATAATGCCTTAGAATTGTTAGTTGCCGGTGGCTATCCGTTAGCACATGCGATGATGTTGCTTATTCCAGAAGCTTGGGCAGATAATCCATTAATGGATGATAAACGACGCTCTTTTTACGAATATCACGCCGCATTAATGGAGCCTTGGGATGGTCCAGCAGCCATGGCATTTACTGATGGACGGCAAATTGGTGCAACTTTAGATCGTAATGGTTTAAGACCAGCACGCTACTTAATTACAGATGATGGTATGGTTGTCATGGCTTCTGAAATGGGCGTACTCACCATTCCGCAACATAAAATTGTGAAGAAATGGCGTTTACAACCAGGTAAAATGTTCTTAGTTGATACCGAACAAGGACGTATTATTGATGATGCTGAAATCAAAGCCAGTTTAGCCGCTGCCGAGCCTTATCAAGCTTGGTTAGATGAAAGTCAATTTAGTTTGGAAGAATTAGCCGATGAAGTTGCAGCCATGCCACCTTCCAAGGAAATCTTGTTAGATCGACAACAGGCTTTTGGCTATACTCAAGAAGAGATTAAATTTTTCCTTATTCCAATGGCAACCGAAGGGCAAGAACCTATTGGCTCTATGGGTGTTGATGCACCTTTAGCGGTGTTGTCTAGTCGTCCACGATTATTATACGATTATTTTAAACAAGCATTTGCGCAAGTGACTAATCCTCCGATTGATCCGATTCGTGAAGAATTAGTGATGTCTTTGGTTTCATTGATCGGTCCACGCCCCAATTTATTTGGCATGGGCAAAGGTCAATTGCACAAGCGATTGGAAGTACATCAGCCGATTTTAACCAATGTCGATTTGGAAAAAATTCGCCGGATCGAAACGCGGACTGAAGGTGCATTTAAAACTAAAACTTTGAGTATCTGTTATCCCGTTATTCAAGGCGAAGCGGGTATGGAAAAAGCGTTAATTACATTATGCCAGCAAGCAGAAACCGCGGTGACTGAAGGTAATAATATTTTGATTCTATCAGATCGTATGGTGGATGCTGATCATGTGGCTATTCCCGCATTATTAGCAACTTCTTGCGTACATCACCATCTGATTCGCGAAGGATTAAGAACCGAAACCGGCATCGTTGTAGAAACGGGTGAAGCTTCTGAAGTGCAACATTTTTGCTTGTTAGCCAGTTACGGCGCAGAGGCAATTAACCCTTATCTTGCATTAGATACCTTATCTGATTTACGCCATACTTTATCTAACCGTTTGACTGAAAAACAATTTCATAAAAATTACATCAAAGCCGCCGCGAAAGGTATTCTCAAAGTGATGTCTAAAATGGGCATTTCTACTTTTCAATCTTATTGTGGTGCACAAATCTTTGATGCAATAGGCTTAAATAGTCAATTTATTAAAAAATACTTCACGGGCACCAAAAACGCAATTGAAGGGGTTGGTTTGCAAGAAATTGCCGAAGAAACCTTACGTCGTCATCAACTTGCCTTTGGCTCAACTCATATTTATCGTCATGCTTTGGATGTGGGCGGGGAATTTGCCTATCGAGTCCGTGGTGAAGAACATGCGTGGGCACCCGAAACTATCGCTAAATTGCAACATGCAACGCGTACTGGAAATCAAGCGTTATATGATGAATTTGCTAAAACAATCAATGAGCAAAGTGAACGCTTATTGACGTTACGCGGTTTATTTGACTTTAAACTTGCCGATTATGCAATTCCTCTGGCAGAAATAGAACCCGCCAGCGAAATTGTTAAACGCTTTGCTACCGGTGCAATGTCTTTTGGATCAATCTCTTATGAAGCACATACTACATTAGCGATTGCGATGAATCGATTAGGTGCTAAATCTAACACAGGTGAAGGGGGAGAAGAATCTGAACGTTTTCAACCAATGGCAAATGGAGATTCTAAACGCTCAGCGATTAAGCAAGTGGCTTCTGGGCGATTTGGTGTAACCACTGAATATTTAGTAAACGCTGATGATATTCAAATTAAAGTGGCACAAGGCGCAAAACCCGGTGAAGGTGGACAATTACCCGGTCATAAAGTCAATGAAGTGATTGCTAAAGTCCGTCATTCAACGCCGGGCGTCGGTTTAATTTCACCGCCACCGCATCATGATATTTATTCTATTGAAGATTTAGCGCAGTTAATTTACGATTTAAAAAATGTGAATCCACAAGCACGTATCAGTGTTAAATTGGTATCAGAAATTGGTGTTGGTACAGTAGCGGCGGGGGTTTCTAAAGCACACGCGGATCATGTCACTATCTCTGGATATGATGGTGGTACGGGTGCCAGTCCAATCACTTCAATTAAACACGCGGGTTCGCCTTGGGAAATCGGTTTAGCTGAAACACATCAAACCTTAGTACTCAATCGCTTACGGGGTCGAATTGCAGTACAAGCAGATGGGGGTATGCGCACGGGTCGAGATGTTGTGATTGCCGCTTTGTTAGGGGCTGATGAAATCGGTTTTGCCACGGCTGCGTTGATTGTTGAAGGTTGTTTAATGATGCGTAAATGCCATTTAAATACTTGTCCAGTGGGAATTGCAACACAAGACCCTGAATTACGCAAGCGTTTCATTGGTAAAGCTGAAGATGTAGTGAATTATTTCATGTTTATTGCTGAAGAAGTGCGTCATTACATGGCAAAACTCGGTTTTCGTACTTATCAAGAAATGATTGGTCGTTCTGATAGATTAGATATGCACCGTGCTTTGTCTCATTGGAAAACTAAAGGAATTGATTTTTCACGTATTTTCCATCGTCCCCAAATGGGCAGTGAAGTGGCTATTTATAATTGTGAGAAACAAGATCACGGTTTAGAAAAAGCACTTGATAATCAATTAATTGCAGAAGCACAACCCGCGTTAATTCGTGGTGAAAAAGTGCAAATTGCTACCCCAATTCGTAACTATAATCGTACTTTTGGTGCCATGTTATCGGGTGAAGTGGCAAAACGCTATGGTTTCAATGGGTTACATGATGATACAATTTATATCAAAGCAACGGGTTGTGCGGGTCAAAGTTTTGGTGCCTTCGCAACGCATGGTGTTACGATTGAATTAGTCGGTGAAGCCAATGATTATGTGGGTAAAGGTCTAAGTGGTGGACGTTTAATTGTTTATCCATCAGCCGATTGTCCGATTGTACCTGAAGAAAATATTATCATTGGTAATACGGTATTATATGGTGCGATTTCGGGAGAATGCTATTTCCGTGGCGTGGGCGGTGAACGGTTTGGTGTACGTAATTCAGGTGCTATCGCGGTTGTTGAAGGCGTAGGCGATCATGGTTGTGAGTACATGACGGGCGGTATTATCTTGGTATTAGGCGATACTGGGCGTAATTTTGCGGCAGGTATGAGTGGTGGTATTGCATATGTGCTTGATGAAAAAGGTGATTTCAAAAAACGTTGCAATTTGAGCATGGTTGAATTAGAACCGATTGTCAAAGCAACTGTTGTGAATGAGTCCTTTGATATTATGCAAAATATGTTACATGACGACGAGTTACGCTTAAAGACTTTAATTGAAAATCATCAACGTTACACGCATAGCCAACGCGCACAGGCAATTTTGGATGATTGGACACGTTATTTACCTTATTTTGTAAAAGTCATGCCCATTGATTACCGTCATGCTTTGCAGCGATTGCAGCAAACAAATCAAGCGGCTTAGTTTAATCACTCACCTTACGCACAACAGTGTTTGTAGGGTGCATAAATGCAGTGTCATGCACCAAGCAATTTCAACATCACAAAGGTGTATGACGCTTCGCTTATACACCCTACGAATTGAGATCTATAAATTCATTGATAATCAAATAGTAAAGGGAGAACGGATTTGCTGTCTGCTTTCATTTTAGAGTCAGGACGACTTGAGCGAATTACTGTTAATAGTCAAGAAGATTTGCCCCAACAGGCAATTTGGATAGATATTGTTGAGCCGACTGATGAGGAAAATCAGTGGATTAAGACGGTTTATCAGCAACAATTGCCGCATGAATCGGAAATGGAAGCTATTGAGGCAACATCACGTTTTTATCTTGACGAAAATGGTACCCATATCAATTCTTTCTTTTTACATGATTTTGAAGAACATCCTCAAAATTTTAGCGTTGCTTTCATTTTAAATAACAATCGCTTGTTTACCATTCATGAAGTAGAATTAACCACTTTTCGTTTATTCCGTTTACGTGCCAGACGACAAGTATTTACTGATTTGAATACGCCGCAGACAATTTTATTGGGTTTATTTGAAGCTAAAATTGATCATGTTGCTGATATTATTGAAGAAATGTATGCAACTTTAGAAGAGATTGGCAAGAGTGTATTGGGAAAAGCGCAAAAGGATATGGAATCGACCATCACGGAATTGGCTAAGCAAGAAGATTTAATTGGTAAGGTGCGATTGAGTATTTTAGATCAACAGCGCATTCTATCAGTGTTACAACGTCAACGCATTTTTAACGAAACATTGGTGCAAGATTTACGTGATATTTTGCAAGATATTGATTCATTTAGCCCACATATTTCCTTTTTATTTGAAAAAATTAACTTTTTAATGGATTTTTCGTTAAGTTTAGTCAATATTCAACAAAATAAGATTATCAAAATTTTCTCTGTAGCTGCGGTTATTTTCTTACCGCCTACTTTAGTTGCCAGCATTTACGGGATGAATTTTGAATTTATTCCCGAATTGAAATGGATAGGTGGTTATCCGTATGTTTTGTTTCTCATGTTATTATCGGCATTAACACCTTATTGGTATTTTAAGCGTCGCGGTTGGTTGTAATTTTTCGCAATACCAATTATTGATATAATCAAAATACATCTTGTTTCCATTGTTAAATTTGGTAATATTTAGCTGTACATCAAAAAATATTCTCCCAAGTAGAAATAATTATGTTTAATAGAAAAAATATACTCATGATGGGATTTGACTACGGTACCAAACATATTGGTATTGCGATTGGACAAACGCTGACTGCAACAGCCAGTCCATTAGCCACAATCTCTGTACGCAATCAAAAACCCGATTGGAAACATCTGAACGAACTTATTTATAAATGGCAGCCACAAGCGTTGATTGTGGGTTTACCTCAACATCTTGATGGAACAAATAGTTCATTGACAGACGGAGTAAATGGATTTATAGAAGAATTGAAACAGCGTTATCGATTGCCGGTGCACACGATTGACGAAACGTTATCTTCAGTTGAAGCTGCTCGCAAGTCAAATCAGGCGCATCAAAAGAAAGATAATAAAAATATCAATGCCATTGCTGCACAAGTGATTTTAGAATCTTGGATTGCAGATAATAATTGTAAACCCACACATACTTTTTTTTAAACTATGGCTATTGATCATATTGAATTACTATTTGATAACATGGCACAACGGCTAAATTTACGCCTAAGAGATAAGAATCGTGAAGAAATATTCATGATAGGTATTCATACGGGTGGCGTTTGGGTGGCAGAACGTCTGCACGCTTTGTTAGGACTCACTACACCATTAGGAAAATTGGATATTGCCTTTTATCGTGATGATTTTAGCCGTATTGGTTTACATCCACATGTTAAACCTTCAGATTTACCTTATACCGTTGATAATAAACATATCATTTTAGTTGATGACGTATTGCACAGTGGACGTACGATTCGTGCAGCATTAAATGAAATATTCGATTATGGCAGACCCGCCAGTGTTAAATTAGCCGTTTTGGTAGAACGTACTGGACGTGAGTTACCGATTCAAGCTGATGTGATTGGCTGCTCAGTTTGCTTAGATGCCAACAAATATATCAAATTATCCGGTCCCACACCGCTCTCTTTAGAAATTCGCAGTAATGTATGAATGGATTGCAACTTAATGAACAAGGGCGTTTAAAACATTTTTTAGGCATTGAAGGATTACCACGGGATTTGTTAGTGGAGATTTTAGATGTTGCGACATCATTTTTTAACGTGAATCAAAAGACAGTTAAAAAAGTACCCTTATTACGTGGAAAAACCATTGCCAATTTATTTTTTGAACCCAGCACACGCACACGCACTACTTTTGAACTTGCTGCTAAACGCTTATCCGCTGATGTACTCAATTTTAATATCAGCGCCTCATCAACCAGTAAAGGCGAAACGCTGGTTGATATGCTACGTAATTTGGAAGCCATGCACTGTGACATGTTTGTCGTGCGCCACAGTGAAGGCGGTGCGGCATTGTTTATGGCACAACATGTTGTACCTAGTATCCATATTATTAATGCGGGTGATGGACAACATGAACACCCAACACAAGCCATGTTAGATGTGTATACGATTCGTGAATATAAAGGAAATTTTTCAGCATTACGTGTAGCAATTGTTGGCGATATTTTACATTCTCGCGTTGCCCGTTCTGAAATTCACGCATTAAAAACATTAGGCGCAGCTGAAGTGCGGGTTATTGCACCAAAAACCTTATTACCCCGTCATATTGAAAGTTTGGGTGTAAAAACTTTTAATAATTTGCGACAAGGTTTAACTGATGTAGATGTAGTGATTATGCTACGTTTACAACGAGAACGGATGCAATCAGCCTTATTACCAAGTGAACACGAATATTATCAATATTATGGCTTAACTGAATCTATTTTAGAACATACTCATCCCGATGCGATTGTGATGCATCCCGGACCCATTAATCGCGGAGTTGAAATTGCCTCATCAGTAGCAGATGGTGCGCGTTCGGTTATTTTACCACAAGTCAGTAATGGTATTGCCATACGTATGGCAGTGATGGCAATGACATTGGGAGCGCATTCAGAATATAAGGAAGGTTAATTTATAGTAAATAATTTATTACTAAAATAGATTGGTAACTCGACCTTACGTACATCATCCGCATAATTTAGCATTTTTAGATTATGTGAATTAGTGATATTTTATTTTTTTTAGAATTGATGCCACCATAACGAGATTCTTTGTCATGTATAAAAATAACCATATTATAATAGCACCGTTGATTTTATTATCGATTTTTTATAATCTTCTTTATGCCGCTACGGAAGAATTGTGCATTAGTAACCGTGATGATGAAGCTATTCCTTGCTTAAAAGGATTAGGTTTATCTGGTTTATTTGATGTAGAAATTGCAACGGGTAAAAAACAATCAACCACCCGTGCGCCTGCGGTAACAACAGTTATTACTGCAAAGGATATTAGAGCAATCGGTGCAACTGACATTGATGAGGTATTAGAAACTGTGCCTGGGTTACATGTTTCCAATAGTAATATTGGTTACAATCCTATTTATACTGTGCGTGGTATTTACAGTGCTTATAATCCACAACTTCTAATGATGATTAATGGCGTACCTATCAATCGATTATACACCGGTGGACGTGATCCCATTTGGGGAGGAATGCCGGTTAATGCGATTGCGCGTATTGAAGTGATTCGCGGACCTGGATCGGCAGTATTTGGTGCGGATGCTTTGGCAGGTGTGGTTAATATTATTACAAAAACGGCTAAAGATATTGATGGTACAGAATTTGGCGCGCGATTAGGGAGTTTTAGTACTAAGGACGCTTGGCTTTTACACGGCAAGAATTATGAGGGATTTAATGTCGGTGTCAATCTTGAATATCACGATACCGATGGACAACGTGAAATTATCGAACGAGATGTACAAACTTATTACGATGAATTGTACAATACCAATGCTTCGCAGGCACCCGGTCCGGTTAATTTGCAAAGACGTAATTTAGATGCACGCATTGATATATCTAAAGAAAATCTGCAATTGCAATTAGGTTACCAAGGTCGGCGTAATCATGGAACTGGTGCAGGCGTTTCACAGGCACTTGATCCAACCAGTCGTCATGAAGCTGATCGGTTTAACAGTACATTGATTTATCATAATCCTGAATTTTCCGAACATTGGGATATGACTGCACAAACTTCTTATTTTAATACCAGTTATCAAACGAGTAATAATCAATATGTCTATCCATCTGGGGCTTTTAATAACGCTTATCCACAGGGATTTATCGGTAACCCGGGATTATCACAAAGTGATATTCATTTAGATTTATCTGGATTTTATAGTGGTTTTAATGAGCACATAATTAGATTGGGCATGGGTTATCACTACGCTGATTTATATGAGGTAATAGAAAGTAAAAATTTCGGTGTGAATCCTTATACCAATTCACCTATTTCACCGGACACCGTCGTTGATGTAACTGATACATCAGTTGTTTTTTTGCCCGAAGGCGCGCGCAAAAATTGGTATGCTTCTATTCAAGACATGTACACATTGACTGATACGTTAGAAATCACAGCGGGAATACGTCACGATCGTTATTCTGATTTTGGTTCAACAACTAACCCGCGTGTTGCTTTAGTATGGGAAACAACACCAAGGCTTACCAGTAAGATATTGTATGGTAAAGCATTTCGCGCTCCTGCATTTCGTGAACTTTATACAGTCAACAATCCAAACTCTTTAGGAAATCCTAATCTTAAACCAGAAACCATTGATACATGGGAATTGGCATTTAATTACCATCCAGAGATACAACGAGATGATTTATCTGGAGAAAATAAGAATCTTAAAGTTGGACAATGGTTATTGGGCACGAATATTTTTCATTATAATTGGAAAGACGCCATTCAGTATGCACCAGATGCTAACAACAAAACTTTCGTTGCACAAAATGTAGGTCAACAAGAAGGGTATGGCGTTGAATTAGAAATGACTTGGAAAGCCAGTGATAATCTGAATTTGACTGGTAATTATGCATGGCAACACTCCATTAATAAAGTAGATGATAGTACCGTTGCTAATGTACCTAAACATATGTTCTATTTACGTAGTGATTGGCAATTTTTACCTTCTTGGTACTTAGATATACAATATAATTGGATAATTGATCGAGAACGTGCAATCAACGATCCGCGTACTAAAATTGATGATTACAACTTAGTTAATTTAACCTTGCAACGTCATAATATTGTTAAAAATTTAGATTTTAGTATTTCAGTACGCAACGTATTTGATGCCGATGCTCGAGAACCCAGTGTTGGACCAGATAGTAGTGGCATTCTTAAAATTCCTAATGATTTACCGCTTCCCGGTAGAAGTGCATTTATGGAAATACGTTACCATTTTTAAATCATATGCCCAACCTTCTTGATGAGGCTGTTTAACACTACTTAAATTGGATTTATCATGCCACAAGCAGATTTTTATATTTTGATCGCTGCGCATTTGCAAGAAAAAGAACGCTTTATCTGTCGTCTCGTAGAAAAAGCTTGGCATCAAGGCTATCGTATTTATATACACACAGATTCTGCTGAGCAAACTGAACGTTTAGATAATTTATTGTGGACATTTAAGCAAGATAGTTTTTTGCCACATGACATTTATTCGGATGTGACACATTCAGTTGCACCAATTCTTCTTGGTCACACAACTACTTTAGAGTCGCTTGATGCTCAAGTTTTAGTCAATTTAGCCGATGAAATTCCTCATTTTTTTAACCAATTTACCCGAATCGCAGAAATTATTAACGATGCCAATCGAGAAGTGGGGCGAAAGCATTACCGTTTTTACCGTGAACAGGGTTTTGAACTCAATAATCATGACATTGCTATACCTTAACTAATTAATTTTTAAGCTAAATAACATGAAAAAGAAAACGCAAAAAATCGATTTACCTATTTTAGAAGATGTTGTACAACCCGGGAAAAATTTGCCTGAAAATGAGATGGAACAATTGCCGCCGGCATTAAGCGAAGTACAACTACAATCGCTGAATCGACAAATTGAAAAAATTGTGCAAACCTGTCTACAAGCAGCTTTTAAAGAAATTAGTAATGAATTAGCTAGCGAAATCAAGGCACATTTAGACAAAAAAATGCCCGAATTAGCGCAATTAGCAATTCAACAAATAGATAAAAATGTGTGAAATTATTGGAGAATGATAATGAGTGAAACAAAACATTGCCGATTACTAATTTTAGGCTCAGGTCCAGCGGGTTATACGGCTGCCATTTATGCTGCGCGCGCAAATTTAAATCCAGTTATTATCACAGGCTTAGAACCCGGTGGGCAACTGATGACTACTACAGAAGTTGATAATTGGCCCGGTGATAATCAGGGTGTGCAAGGTCCTGATTTAATGGAAAGAATGCGCAAACAAACAGAACGTTTTAATACTGAAACTATTTTCGATCATATTAGGAAAGTCGATTTAAATCAACGTCCTTTTCGATTAACCGGCGACGGCGATAAACAATATACTTGTGATGCGCTGATTATTGCAACGGGTGCTTCAGCACAATATTTGGGCTTACCTTCTGAACAAAAATTTCGCGGTAAAGGCGTTTCAGCTTGCGCGACTTGTGACGGATTTTTCTATCGAGATCAAAAAGTTGCAGTCATCGGCGGTGGTAACACAGCGGTACAAGAAGCCCTTTATTTAGCCAATATTGCCGCAGAAGTGATTGTTGTCCATCGCCGTGATCAATTCCGTTCAGAAAAAATATTAGCAGATCAATTGATTGAAAAATCTAAAAAAGGTAATGTTACTATTTTATGGAATCAAGTGTTAGATGAAGTATTGGGTGATAATAGCGGAGTGACTGGTATGCGAGTGAAACTGGTGAAAACTGGTGAAACGCAAAATGTCACATTACACGGTATTTTTATTGCAATTGGACATAAACCCAATACAGATATTTTCGCTAATCAATTAGTGATGAATAACGGTTATATCAAAATTAACAGTGGCAGCGAAGGCAATGCAACTGCAACAAGTATAGCTGGTGTATTCGCTGCGGGCGACGTGTGTGATCATGTATATCGTCAAGCAATTACTTCTGCGGGAACAGGGTGTATGGCAGCGTTAGATGCGGAAAAATATTTAGATAACATGAGTTCATAGTAGGTCGGGAATCCTTTCCCGACATTTTGGGATGCTACAACCCAATGCCATTAAGTTAAGCAAAAATCGTAGGGTGCATAAGCGATAGCGTCATGCACCAAGAAGTGTGAAAATTCCAAAAATCGGTGTATGACGCTTTGCTTATACACCCTACCGAAAATCAGGTTAAGATAACTTCAGAGCTTAACTTAATGGCATTGATGCTACAATCACTTAAGTCGGCAAAGGATTGCCGACCTACTCTTTAGCTCTTAGGGTCTATTAATGCAGTGTCATGCACCCTACGAATTGCATATTATCACTGATAAAGATTGACGAATGTCACATTCTATTTTACTGTTATGTCCCGATGTAATTACCGAACGGATGGCAGGTCCGGCAATTCGTTATTGGGAATTTGCTAAAGCTTTAGTGACTGAACATTCAGTGACCTTAGCTGCACCAAATCCTATCCCATCTGCAATTTGTTTAGAAAAAATACAACTGATACAACATCGGTTAGATAATATTGCTGAATTAATTGAACAACACGATATTATTATTTTTCAAGGTTATATTTTAGAAAATTATCCCCTCTTACGCAGTTGTCGTAAAATTTTAATCGCAGATTTATATGATCCCATTCCTTTAGAAGGGTTAGAGCAAAAACCAGATTCCACGCATCCTGTGACTGAACAAATTCGTGTGATTAACGATCAACTGAAATACGCGGATTATTTTTTATGCGCTAATGACAGACAACGCGATTTATGGTTAGGACATTTGTTATCACTGGGGCGAATTAATATCACTACTTATACCGAAATGCAACAGCGAGTTATCACGATTCCTTTTGGTTTGCCAGACACCATGCCTCAATTGGAAACGCACGGCTTTCGTAATCAATCAGCTTTAGAAAATGCATTTATTCTATTATGGGGAGGAGGTATTTGGGAATGGTTTGATCCACTTACTTTGATTCGTGCAGTCCATCGCCTATTACCGCGTTACCCGCAGTTGAAATTAATTTTTTTAGGCACACAACACCCAAATCCGACGATTCCCGCTATGCACATGCAACAACGGGCAGAACATTTAGCGCGAGAATTAGAAATTGCAGGAACCGCCGTTATTTTTCAAGCAGGTTGGGTTAATTATGATCAATTAGCCAATTATTTATTGGATGCCAACGTCGGTGTTACGGCACATTTTGAAAGTTTAGAAACCCACTTTTCATTTAGAACACGGGTATTACACTACTTATGGGCGGGTAAACCGATTATTGCTACAAAAGGTGATGTCTTAGCCGATGCGATTATTCAAGCCAATGCTGGTATTGTGGTTGATTATCAAGATGAAGCGGGTTGGATAACGGCGATTGAACAATTACAAAATCCACAACAGTATGCAATATACCAAGCGGGCGTTCGACAATTGGCACAAAAATATACTTGGTCAACAGTGACAGCACCATTACGAAGTTTATGTCATCAAGCGCGCTTAGCCCCTGATATGTTTATAGAAAATGGATATCGTCACTCGCAAGTATGGAATTGTGAACAAGCATATCATCAATTGAGACACGAAATATATGTCATGGAACATTCACATTCATGGAAAATAACTACACCATTACGCAACTGTCGGCGTTGGTTGTCACGATTAAAAAATAATAAAAAGTTATAAACATTAAAAATAAATCACGCTTTTACAATCGGTATTTTGCCAATTTTGATTTGCCATGCTTGCGGTCCGGTTTTATGGATAGAATCACCGTTGACATCCACTGCTACGGTCACTGGCATATCTTGTACTTCAAATTCATGAATCGCTTCCATGCCCAATTCTGCAAATGCCACAATGCGTGAAGATCGAATCGCTTTGGAAACCAGATATGCCGCACCGCCTACTGCCATAAGATAAACAGCGCGGTGTTTTTTAATTGCTTCAATGGCACTGTCGCCTCGTTCAGCTTTACCTATCATACCGATTAAACCGGTTTCTGCTAGCATCATTTCAGTGAATTTATCCATGCGGGTGGCAGTGGTGGGACCTGCTGGACCAACAACTTCATTACCCACTGCATCAACGGGACCGACGTAATAAATGAAGCGATTGTGAAAATCTACGCCAGTTGGCAACGGTTGTCCTTGTGACAGTAAATCAGCTATTTTTTTATGCGCAGCATCACGCCCAGTCAATAATTTTCCGCTGAGTAAAATCTGTTCTCCTGTCTGCCATTGTGCAATTTCTTCTCGTGTCACGGTATCCAAATTGACGCGACGTGTTTGTGAGCCTACTTCCCAAGTAATTTGGGGCCATTGGTTTAAATCTGGTGGGGTTAAATGGGCAACGCCGGTTCCGTCCAAAATAAAATGAGCGTGACGGGTAGCAGCACAATTTGGAATCATGGCAATGGGCAAAGAAGCTGCATGGGTGGGATAGTCTAAAATTTTAACATCTAATACCGTCGTTAAACCGCCTAAACCTTGGGCTCCAATACCTAAAGCGTTGACTTTTTCGTAGAGTTCTAACCGTAATTCTTCGATACGATTAGTTGCACCTTTTAATTGTAATTCTTGAATATCAATAGGTTCCATTAGAGATTCTTTTGCCAACAACATGGCTTTTTCAGCAGTTCCTCCAATGCCAATACCCAACATACCGGGCGGACACCAACCAGCTCCCATCATAGGCACTGTTTTTATTACCCAATCAACAATACTGTCATTAGGATTTAACATGGCAAATTTGGTTTTATTTTCAGATCCACCGCCTTTAGCTGCTAATTTCACTTCAACGGTGTTACCCGGCACTAATTCCATATGTATAACAGCGGGTGTATTATCTTGGGTGTTTTTACGCTTGCCCGCTGGATCAGTTAAAATAGAAGCGCGCAACACATTATCCGGCTGCAAATAAGCTTGTCTAACACCCGCATTTACCATGTCAACAAGACTCATCGTGGTATCAAAACGGACATTCATCCCAATTTTTAGAAAAACTACCGCAATTCCAGTGTCTTGACAAATAGGGCGATGACCCTCTGCACTCATGCGTGAGTTGATTAAAATTTGAGCAATTGCATCTTTAGCCGCTTTTGATTGCTCGTATTCATAAGCTTTAGTCAGTGCTTTAATGTAATCTAGCGGATGATAGTAGGAAATAAATTGAAAGGCATCTGCAATGCTTTGAATAAAATCGTGTTGTTTGATAATTGTCATGATTGAAATTTAACCTACTCGTATGTGTTATTTTATGCAAATGACTGTGTTAAAATTTACTCTCCAAATATACACAATAACATATAAAATATATATGGACATCAGAAAAGAACTATCAAAACGACTAGATGCTGAGGCAAAACGCAAAGGATTTGATTCTTCTAAAATTGCCAGTCTTGCTAATTTGCCATCTGAAATAGTTAATGATTATTTTGAAGGTAAAAAAGAAATCAAGTTTGAGGAACTACGTCCAATCTGCGACACCCTTAATGTCGGTCTTATGTGGTTGCTGTCCGCAGATTATCAACCTTCACATTTGCTATTTAGAGCTTTGCCTAATCAAGATTTGACAAAGGTAAGCCAAATTGAAAATGCGTTTTTAATTGTTAATGACATTCTGCCGCCAATCAAAAAAAACGCTATTCCAGTACTCAATATAGAAGAAAAAGATCAAGCAATGTTGCAATCAACAATTGATAAAATCGTGCTGACATTGCGCAATCAATATTCCACTGTAGAGAAATTGTATCTTGCATTTGGCATAGGAATTTTGCCTGTCAGTGCGGGTGATAATGGTTTTGATGCTTTTATTATGAATTTTGGTAAAGTTTCTATTGTTTGTATTAACAGAAATAAACCTCCTGCACGAATTCATTTCTCTTTGCTGCATGAAATAGCTCATTATTTTTGGCATAAAAACCAAGATATTCCTGTCGATAATTTTGATGATATTTATCTAAATCCTCAAAAAAATATCTCTGATAAAAATATGCCAGAATTTATTGCAAATAAGTTTGCTCAACAATTCATTTTTCCTATGAAAGAAATAGAATTTATTGCGCCAAAATGGGAAAGAGAAAGTAGTGAAACTATTTACAAATGGATTGTTGAAAACAGAACGTCACCAGAAGTTTTGAGTTTTGCTATTTTTGATAATCTAAAATTTCGCCCTAATAAAATCCCTTTGATTACAACCATCATTGAAGGTATTAAAAATAAAGCTGGCATTGGTTTGGGCAAAGATAGAACCGTTATTGATTTTATTGAAAAGCAAGGAGTAGAACTCAAACAATCTATTTATAAAAATAAAGAGAAGTTTTCAGATAACGTATGGGCAAAAATTAGCACAACTTGGGAGCTTGAGTCTTGAGTTATTTAATTTTTGATACTAATTTTTTTAATTTATTACGTCAATAGGACTTACGCATTGACGGCAGTCCGAAATTGTGGATTGAGATAATCTTTA
>DYNN01000034.1 GCA_020721045.1 Thiomargarita sp.
ATCAACAGAAAGCGAATTATCAAATACATACATTTAAATATGTTTTTTGAAGCAGACAAAGTAGAATTTCATGGGCATCAATTATTATTTTTACCCCCTTATTCACCTGATTTAAATCCTATTGAAAAATGTTGAGCTGTTATCAAGAGAAAGTTGCGGAATTTACTCGGTAAACATGATAGCATTTTTTCTTATATCGAAACTATCTTTCAAACTGACTAATAACTGAAATACTATACGGTTCTTAGGGAAGGAGACTTCAGTAATGAAATCTCTTTACCCGACGCGTAACGTTATGCACCAATGAGCGTGAGTGTTCCAAAAATCGGTATATGATGCTACGCTTATACACCCTATGAAAATCAGGTTAAGATAACTTCAGAGCTTGACTTAATGGCATTGAGTCTACGAACTCTACCGGTGTCACAGAAACACCCGAAGGAACAGCCAGTAAGGAAAGATTTTTTTGAAAAAGAAGGAGAAAAATTACCCGAATCCAAAGTACAACAATTGATTGAGGACATGAAAAAGAAAATAAATATGAATTATCTCTTGTCATTACCGTTTAACAACCTTAAGATATTCTGTTACCTTCATGACACTATGGAGCTACAAAATGTTTCAAGGTAGTATGGTGGCATTAGTCACCCCTATGCACGCTGATGGTCGTTTGGATAAGACCGCATTACAGCGTTTAGTCGATTTTCATGTTGAAAACCAAACAGATGCAATTATCGCTGTGGGAACGACAGGCGAATCTGCCACATTGAATATGGATGAACATTGTGAAGTCATTCGTCTTGTGGTCGAATATACAGCTAAACGCATTCCTGTAATTGGTGGAACTGGCTCTAATTCAACTGCAGAAGCTATTGAATTAACTCAATGTGCACAAAAATCAGGTGTTGACGCCTGTTTATTGGTTACACCTTATTATAATAAACCCACTCAAGAAGGGTTATATCTACATTATAAAGCAATTGCTGAAGCTGTTGATATTCCTCAAATTTTATATAATGTGCCCGGACGTACTGCCTGTGATATGCTACCAACAACAGTCAAACAACTCGCTGATATTGATAATATTATCGGTATTAAAGAAGCTTTGGGTGATTTGAGTCGTGTACAAGAATTGATCAATATTGCGCATGATAAATTTGCCATTTATAGCGGTGATGATGGTACAGCAATGGAATTAATGTTGATGGGCGGAAAAGGTGTGATTTCGGTAACGGCAAATGTGGCACCTAAAGCCATGCATGAAATGGCGCAATTGGCAATTGCAGGAGATCGAGGTGGCGCAACGGCTATTAATCATCGTTTAGATGGATTACACAAACATTTGTTTGTAGAGCCAAATCCAATTCCAGCGAAATGGGCACTTCATATTATGGGATTAATAGAAGCAGGTATTCGTTTGCCCTTAACTCCCTTATCACCACAACATTACGATACTGTGAAGCTTGCATTGCAACAAGCACAAGTCCTTTAGAAACCGATGGAGAACAGTTGGGTGAAATGGATAAAAATAGTAACAGTTATCATGTTATTTCAGTGTTTAGGCGGTTGTGGTGGTTTCGTCAAATTCCTTGATACTTCATGGTATACCGGTCAGGAAGGGGATACGGGTAAAGAATTACCGCCCTTAGAAATTCCACCCGAGCTAGCAGGGACAAACACGCCAGCAACTCATTAAAAACGTTAAGGTTACACTATGTCACGTATTTTTAAGACAACGAGTTGGTTATTGTGCTTTACGGTATTAGGTGGATGTAGTGGCATTGATGAATATGATACCCGTATTCAGTATAAAAAAAGTACTACAACATCTCCGTTAGAATTGCCACCCGATCTCATGGCAACAGCCGCCATTGAAGATCAGTTAGTGATTCCAAATACAGCAACCTATTCTGATTATGAAACAGCACAAGGTCATTCCACAGTTAAATCGCCAATAACTGAAAATGTATTGCCTCAAGCAGACAATGTACAATTGCAACATAAAGATCAAATCAGTTGGTTAGTAGTGCAAAATACGCCAGAAATTGTTTGGTCACAAGCTAAAAATTTTCTGCTTGATCAAGGACTTGATTTATCATTAGAAAATCCGCAAATTGGTATTCTCGAAACCGGTTGGGCAGAAAATCGTGCAGATATTCCACAAGATGGTTTGAGAAGATTGTTTGGGGGTGCACTTGATTTTCTTTACTCTGCGCCAACGCGTGATAAATATCGTATTCGTTTAGAAAGAGGACAAACACCTAATACGACAGAAATTTACTTGACTCACACAGGCGTAAAAGAAGTGGGTTATGGTGAAAATACCTTTGCATGGGAAGATCGCCCATCTGATCCCGAATTAGAAGCAGAAATGCTTAAACGTTTGATGATTTATCTAGGTGTGACGCCCAAAGCTAACGATACGCAAATTGTCGAAGCAACCGTTGAACCGGCTGATCCTGAGATTTTCACTACAGAAAAAATTCAACTGTTCAAAACACTAGACGGACAAACCAGCTTACTCGTTGATCAATCTCATGAATCAGTATGGCGATATGTAGGTTTGGCTTTGGATCGCCTTGGTTTATCAATTGAAGATCGAAATCGAGAACAAGGCACTTACTTTGTACGTTATCTTGATTTAGAAAAAAAAAAACCAGGTGTGCTTGATTCTTGGTTTGGTGAGGGTGCCAACAATCCAGATCAAGAATATCAAATTCATTTAAATCAAGAACAAACAGGCACTCGCATCACTATGTTGGATAAAGCTGGAAAAGTAGATACGAGCAAATCAGCGAGAGAAATTATTACCTTACTACACGAGCAATTATCTCAATCTACTCCTCTTTCTAAAGATTAAATGAACGAAACTCAACAAATAACTGTTGGGTTTCAATTAAGTCAAGTCAAAACTTCTGAGCTAATCATATGTTACTAAAATGGAATACCTTGTCGGCTGCACCGCATCGTCTATTATTTTTTGGTGGATTGCTGCAATTAATTATCACTATCAGTTGGTGGTCAATTGAATTAGCTGGACGTTACACTGATATGTGGTCGCCATTATCCACTGTGATTCCAAGCACTTGGGCGCACGCGATTCTTATGTTATATGGTTTATTTCCTTTTTTTATTTACGGTTTTTTAATGACAACTTATCCACGCTGGATGCGCGGCAAAGAAGTGCCTTATCATCGCTATGTGATCACATTTTCTTTATTAATGATTGCAGTTACATTGATTTATATCGGTTTATTTAGCAATTTAATTTTATTAGAAGCAGGAATTTTTTTACTTTTTATCGGTTGGAGTTTTGGATTTTACAGCTTATTACAGGTTTATTTTCAAGCACCTACCCGTGATAAATACTATGAAACAATTCTTAACATTATACTGTTGATTACTTGTCTCAATGTTCTTGCCGTTTTTATTTGGTTAATATCAGAACAACCGTTTTATTTAAATATTGCTTTTATTTCAGGTATTTGGCTATATTCAATTCCGTTGCTTGTTACTGTATGTCACCGTATGATTCCCTTTTTTACTAGCAATGTGCTATTAATTTATCAAATCGTACAACCCAAATGGAGTTTACCGCTATTAGGCATTTGTGTCATTGGACATAGTGTTTTAGAATTACAAAATCAGTTAGCATGGCGATTTATTTTTGATATCCCATTGATGTTAATGGTATTTCATCACAGTTATTATTGGGGATTTACGCGCAGTTTTTCTAATCGATTACTCGCCGTGTTACATGTTGCATTTTTATGGTTAGGTATTGCATTATTATTATATAATATTCAAAGTATTACGCTGCTATTTTCGCAACAACTCATATTAGGCAAAGCACCACTACATGCTGTGACGATTGGTTTTGTAACATCTTTAGTCATTGGCATGGCATCAAGAGTTATGCGCGGTCATTCAGGTCGTCCACTCATTGCAGATAATTTGACTTGGCTTTGTTTTTGGAGCGTTTCGGTCATTGCACTATTCAGAATTAGCGCAGAATTACCAATTTCTTATTTTTTTGGGATTCAGTTTAATTTATTATCTAGTTTAATGTGGTTGATTTTTTTATCATTATGGAGCATTTTTTATTTGCCCATGACCACACAGCCTCGTGTTGACGGTCGACCGGGATAATAAATTGAGACCTTTGCAAAAGCCTTAGAGGGAATGTGCAAAGCTCTCAAGCGGTTAAAATTTGTTGATATTTACGCTTGCTGCTAGTGCAGCGCCAATGATTCCAGCTTGATTACGCATTTGCGCGGGTACAATTTCAGCACGGGTTTTTAGTAAAGGTAAAAAATATTCTTGCTTGCGACTGACACCGCCACCAATAATAAATAAGTCTGGGAAAAATAAGGCTTCCATTTGTTCAAGAAATTCATTAAGACGTGTTGCCCATTTTTTCCAGCCTAAATTTTTCTCTGTACGCACTCGACTTGAAGCACGATGTTCCGCATCTTTACCGCGAATTTGTAGATGACCGAATTCGGTGTTTGGTAGCAGTTTGCCATCAACAAAAATCGCACTCCCAATCCCAGTTCCTAAAGTAAGCATAATAACTACGCCTGATTGACCTTTGCCCGCACCAAACTGCATTTCTGCAATACCTGCTGCGTCGGCATCATTGAGTAAGGTGACCGAGCAAGCGGTTTTTTGTCGAATTAAACTTTCTCCATTAGTACCAATCCAACTTTTATCAATGTTGGCAGCCGTATAAACTACGCCTTGTTTGATAACTGCTGGAAAAGTACATCCAATGGGCTGATCATTCCAATGAAAATGATGTACTATTTGCGCAACACTATTTGCAACGGCATCAGGTGTTGATAAAGTGGGGGTTTCAATCCGATAACGTTCTGTTACTAATTGACCGGTTTCAATATTCACCGGTGCGCCCTTAATGCCTGAGCCGCCAATATCAATGCCTAATATTTCCATAAATCCTTTTCTCGTTGTGAAGTTATTTTGTTGAAGATGAATTGATTAATCATAACATGTTGTCTATTAGTTCATGAAGTTAAGATAAACTATGATTTTTTTATATATTTTTATCTGGCATAGAATACGCACGCCAGTATCTGATTGTTTATTAAATAATTATTTTTTGAAAGCGTTATGAGGTTGTTCTTTATGCATTCCCAAGATTCTTGGCATCATCATTTTTTTAATCATTGTCAGGCATTATTTTGTATTGTAAGTTTTGAGGGCTATTTTCGTGAAGTAAATACCGCATGGCAGGATATTTTAGGATATGTGACGCATGATGTGGTAGCAAATTGTTTATATTTGGATTTAGTCCATCCTGAAGACGTGGAAGAAACTAGTAAATATATTGAACAACTGAGTACTGGCGCATCTTCGGTTATTTTTACCAATCGTTATCGTAATCAGCATGGTCGATATCATGAAATATTGTGGCACGCAACACTTTCGCCGATGGAATATGCTTTTTGTGCCATTGGTATTGATATGACGACGCATGAAGAGTTAATACATCCGCCTGAGATTTCATCATCACCCGCTGCGCATTCGCTCAATTTGTTCAAAAGTATCGTTGAAACAATGGATGAAGCGGTTATTGTGAGTCGTGTCAATGGTGAATTAATTTATATAAATCCCGCTTATAAAGCATTATTTAAATATTCTTATCAAGAAGCCAATCAACATCATTATTTAAATGATTGTTCTGCCGCAACGACTCAATTGATTCAACAAAAAATTATGCCCGAATTATTGCAAGGTAAATCATGGGAAGGTAAATTAATTATTTATGAAGGACAACAGTATGAATTAGTATTATATGCTTATTTTGATGTGATTAGAAACAATCAAGGGCAAATTGTGAATACTTTTGTTTTGTTTCAAGATGTCACTCAATTTATTGAAAATCAAAGACAATTAAATTATCAACAAGCGCAATATACCCAATTACTCGATACTATTCCATTAGCAATTTTATATAAAGATAAGGAAAATAATATTATTCAGGTAAATCAATATGCTGCTCAATTATTAAATTATAGTGTTGAAAAATTGACAGGATTGTCACTACAACAATTATCACCTGATTTTGCTAATCAACATCATTCTCATGATTTAGATGTTATTAAGACTGGGAAGACTATGACTGGTATTTTGGAAAAATACGCTGAGCGTTATTGGCAAGTAGTCAAAACGTGTTATCAGGATGTGAATGAGCAAGTATTAGGCGTGATTGTGTTTGGTATTGATATGACTGCGCAATTTGAAATTGAAGAAGCTTTACAGTCTGAAAAGCAATTAGTCCGATATGAGCGAGAACAGTTTGAAACAATTTTTCATAGCGCACCGTTAATGATCGTTTATAAAGATAGAAAAAACAATATTATACGAATTAACCAATATGCTGCTCAATTATTTGGTTCGACTCCAGTTGAATTGGAAGGTGTACCGGTAGATGATTTAGTAGACGAAGAAGCAAAACAATATTATCAAGATGATTTAGAAGTAATGCGTTCCGGCAAATCCAAATTGGGCACGATTGAAAAATATATACATCGTTATTGGCAAACTGACCGTATTCCCTACATTGATCCAGTGGGTAAGATAACGGGCGTCATTAATTTTGGTTTGGATATTACTCAATACCTCACACTTGAAGAAAAATTGAAAGAAAATCAATATGCTTTGCAAGAAAGTGAAATGTATCTGAATTTAGTGATGAAACGTTTGCCAATTATGATTAATGCTGTTGATGAAAATTACCACTTTGTATTATGGAATGAAGAATGTGAGCGAGTAACTGGCTATCGTGAAACTGAAATTGTCGGCAATCCGGATGCTTGGAAACTGTTGTATCCAAATGAAGTTTATCGTAAAAATATTTTGGCAACCGGACGCGCTATGATTCAAAGTTACGGTGAATTTCGGGGATGGGAAT
The DNA here is from genome assembly GCA_020721045.1 of Thiomargarita sp. GTDB lineage: Bacteria > Pseudomonadota > Gammaproteobacteria > Beggiatoales > Beggiatoaceae > DYNN01. The sequence goes on from DYNN01000034.1 coordinate 6,935, forward strand.
TAACTATCACTTGTAAAGATAAAACAACTCGCATGATTGAATGGTCAGCAACTAGCAATGTGCAAACCGATAATTTCTATTTATGGTGTGTTGGATTGGAAACCACTGATCGTGGGCAAATGTTGGAACAATTATGTGAAAATGAAGAACGATTACGTTTATTAGTTGAAAACATGCCGGTAATGCTTAATGCTTATAATGAAAACGGCGAACTTATTGTTTGGAATCGACAGTGTGAAAAAGTCACTGGTTATCAAGCAAATGAAATAGTAGGTAATTCAGAAGGTTGGGCTTGGCTATATCCAAATATCACTTACCGTCGTCAAGTACAAGAGCGATTATTACAAAATGAAGAATATTATCAACAAGAAGCGCGTTTAATGTGTCGAAATGGTGCGCAAAAATATATTGCATGGTCAAGTGTAGCAAAACAATTTCCAATTTCTGGCTGGAGTACTTGGATTATTGGCGAGGATGTCACAGCATTTAAAAATATGCAAAAATTCTTTGTTAAAAATAATACGTTACTTTCAACAGCCTTGGATCATATTAATGCGGGTATTTGTGTGACTGATGGTAGACAACATATCGCTTATGCTAATCGCCTTTATTGTCAATTATATGGGTACACAGTGGAAGAATTAGTAGGACATCCTTTTGTAACAACGATGACCGCAAAAAGTAGCAGTTTTGTTTTTCGTCACTACTTTAGTTTTCTTGCAGGAGCGCACGATGGTTTTTTTAGCGAACCTTACATGGCAAGCACTCGTCAAGGTGAATTGTTCAAAGTGCAGTTAGTGGCGCACCGTGTTCTCCAAGAAAATGGACAAGCTTTTGTACTATGGACCGTGACCCAATTGTAACGTGATGTTTAATCATTAAAAATTAACTTCATTGATACTGAAGATTGCTGATAACATAATAATCACGACGGTACCAACAACTAACCCTAAAAATAGAATGAGTAAAGGTTCAACTAAAGCAACTAAACGACCTGTTTGTTGTTTAACGTTAGAATCAAAGGTTTCGGCTAATTTTTCTAAAATGGAAGAAGTGCGTCCTGATTCTTCACCAACAATCACAAGTTGCACTAGTAAAACTGGAAATTTTCTTTCATTAGTCAACGCGTTACCCAAACTAGTCCCACCACGCACAGATTCTTCTACTTGCGCTAAACTATCTGATAATACTTGATTTTCTATAACGCCACGCACAATATACAAACTTTTTAATAAAGGAATACCTGCACTAAGCAACGCGCCCAAAGTTCGACAAAAGCGTGAAGATTCAGCTTGTAATAATAAATTTCCCAAGACAGGTAAAGACAACATAAAGTGATCGCGACGATAACGCCTTTCGGGGGTGGCATTCAACTGCTGCCAACTGTATGCGATAACAATTGGAATCAATAACAAACTCCAACCATATTCGGTCATCCAATGACTGATAGACAACAATAACGCAGCTGAGGCTGGAATACGTGTACCCATATCTTCAAATAAAGTAGCAAATTTTGGCACCACAAATATCATCAACAATGCCACACTTGAAAAACCCACTAATAACAAGATTGTTGGGTAAATTAATGAAGAAATCACCGTTCGTTTGGCATCATCTGCAGCAGCGAGGAAATTAGCCAATTTAGGTAACAATTTTTCTAAAATCCCGCCTTCTTCACCCGCATGAACCATATTGATATACATACGTGAAAAAACCTCAGGACGCATTTGTAAAGCATCCGCTAAGCTTTTACCCTCTTTAACATCACGGCGCAAATCTGCAATTAATTGTTGCATTGCCGCCTTTTCAGTAATTCCTTCTAATAAAGTCAGTGCACGATCTAAGGGAACATGTGCCTCAATTAATGTACATAAACCATTAGTAAAATCTATTAAATCATTGTTAGAAATAGATTTTTTACCTAACAAACTCTTAGATTCTGATTTTTTTTCAACTTTGATAGGAATCAATTGACGGCTTTGTAGTGTAGCAACTACTTCCTGCTCATTTTCTGCTCCCACTTGCCCGGTGTGAATTTTTCCTTCTAAATCACAAGCTTGATAATTATATTGATGCATCGATACTCTCTAAATTTTCTAACGTTGGTCCAACTGAGACAGCGTTTACTATTTGTCTATTAGATTAGTTTGACATAAACTATTACAAATGTTAAGAGGAATAAGTGCGTATAATTTATGAAAAATCTATCGGTCATTATTATTACGAAAAATGCGGCAGAACAAATTGAACAATGTTTACAATCCGTAAAATTTGCAAATGAAATTATTGTATTAGATTCTGGTAGTGAAGATAATACAATTGAAATTTGTCAACGCTATACAGGTAATATCATGATAACTGATTGGCGGGGTTTTGGAATACAGAAAAATCGTGCCTTAGCGCAAGTACAACATGATTGGGTATTATCAATTGATGCCGATGAACAGGTTACGCCTGATTTACAAGTAGAAATTTTACAAGCTATTGAACAAACTGAATATAATGCTTTTTATATACCACGTATTTCATACTATTGCGGACGTTGGATGCAGCACAGCGGTTGGCAACCTGACTTGATTATTCGCTTATTTAAAAAAGAATGCGCACAATTTAGCAACGATATTATTCATGAAAAAATCATTGTTACCCAAGGCAAAATCGGTCAATTAAACGGACAATTACGCCATTTTTCATTTACTTCATTTGAATCTGTGTTAGACAAAATCAACCGTTATTCCTCAGCCAGCGCCGAGATGTTACATGCCAAAGGTAAACGTGCTAATTTAGCGAAAGCGATTTTTCATGGCTTTTGGGCATTTTTTCGCACTTACATCTTAAAACGCGGATTTTTAGATGGTCAACAAGGCTTAATGTTAGCTATTTCTAATGCTGAAGGTTCTTATTATCGTTATGTTAAATTGATGTATTTACAAGATAAATTTCAGAAATAATCAAAGCAACCACATTAAAACTTCTGACCAAATATAAGCTTTTTAATTTCATTGAATGAAACGCTTTATTTTTCCACAGGCAATGTAAGAACCACCTTTTGGATTTTCGATCACTTCATCAACAACGTACAAAATGCCTAACTCTCTGATACTTCGTGGAAATCGAATATTATAATCAGGGTTATAACCATCTGATACAACACGTGCGCGTAGTTTACTTCCTTCTTGAATACATTGAATTAATACGCCATTTCCTACTTCATCTGTTGTTTCTAAATCTGCTGCGGTGGCAGGTGCTTTTGATGCTTTAGGTGGTTTTTGGGAACGGCTAACCTGTTGATTAGTTTTGCGTTGTTGATAAATGTTTTCTTGACCGGGAGCAACTAGAAGACGAATATCTCCTTTAATGCGATAAAAAGTGCCATTAGACGATAACTCAACGCTATCTACCAAATAAGTAGCACGATCTTCACGAATATGACGCGGAAATTGAACATTAAAATGAGGATGATAACCTTCTGAAATGACTTTCATCCGTAATTTACCGCTTTCACGAAAACATTGCAATACAACACCTTGTTCTGAGGAAGTGACAACGGGTAAATCATAGATTGCATCACTACTAGAAATTCCACGTAAACTTAAGTCACCACGAACGCGGTTACTCGATTGATAAGATTGATCTTTAAGTTCTTTACGTAGCGTTGAGTCATAACTCTTATTTTTCAGTTGTTTGGCGAAGAAATTTAGTTGCTCCATTTCCTCAGATAATTCAAAAGTTTCTTCGGTGGTATTATTGAGCAAGAAATGGATCATCGCTTGCAGATGTTCAGAAGCAGTTTGATATTCTCCTTGATCTGCTAAATTAACAGCATCTTCTTTAGCTTTAGCAATGCGCAGACGGTGAGTTTGCTCTATCACATTTTGTTGCATCGGCGTACTGTCAAATACAGCTTGCGTATCTACGGGAATGACAATGGTTTCTTGTTGCGTAAATTGTTTAATTACTTCATCTACAACCGCTTGATAACGATAATGTAATTGGAGTACGATTTGCGTACCGATTTGTGAAGAGGCTGGAATATTGACTGAAATTGCTAAAATTTTGTCTTCAACTTCATAGACATCACCTAAAACAATTTCAAGTCCTTGCGCACCTTGATCTTTGTAGCGATAACTGTTTAATACTTGTTCAATTTTCACTGTTTCATGTGGAATGAGTGTAGCAACTAAATCTTGTGCAATCAATGAGCTAATGCTTTCTAGTTCAATTTGAAATACACTGACTAAATCTTCTGGATTTTGGATAAAATAAAAATTACCATTTCCTTGTTTAGCCATACCCATAAGTAAATCTTCATTAAAATGCGCTCCAAATCCTAAGGTAGTTGTGCTTACATGATCATTCTGCGCTTTCTGTTGTGCTGTGCTAATTAAGACTTTGCTGTCGGTAATACCCACATTAGCTTGTCCATCAGTTAGTAATAACACGCGATTGATTTTATTAGAAACTTGATGGGTTTGTACGTGTTCACAGCCTCGCAACCAACCACCACTTAAATTAGTACAACCACCCGCTTTAATTTTGCTCAATATAGTGTAAATAATATCTTTATTTTTAACGAGTTGTGGTTCAAAAATCGTATCTACCTGATCATCATAAACGACAATAGATAAAATATCTTCCGTAGTTAATTGTTCCACCAGTAAACGTGCGGCATTAATTGCTTGTTTAAGTGGTTGTCCAATCATTGAACCTGAACGATCGATAACGATGCTTAAATTCAGTGGACGGCGTTGATGAGGTTCAGAAGAAGTATTAGGTTTGAATTGAATATATAAGTCGATGAGACTTGATTGACTAACTGGAATTAATGGACGACTAAATTGATAAGTGGCTTGTAACACTTTGAAAATCTCCTAATTAAGAATAAATTTAGACTTATACCTAAAAGATTAGCATATCTCGTTCCCACATGCCACGTGGGAATGCAGTCCAGACGCGCTGCGTCATGAATCAACACCATTCTGTATAAACAGGAATCAAGCCTTCCCTATTTGCATAATTTCTTGCACTGGAATATCTCCAGTCAGTGGGATTATCTACATAACCACGTTTCACGGGATTATAATGAATATAGTCTATTTTTTGCAGTAACATCGCTTCGTTTTCAATGAGCTGAGGATGACTTCCTTCTTCCCAAACTTGGTAATCTCTGTCTTTTTTGTGTAATCGTTTGTGAAATGCTAATTTTTGTAAGATTTTATTGGCTTGTTGTTGTTTTAAACAGTCAATTAAAGCTCTTGCAGTATGGGCTTTAAAGCTGTTTATGGTTTTGCTGAGATTTTCTGTTTGCATAATACAGTGTAAGTGATTTTCTAAAATAACATAAGCGTATAGTCGTAGGTTTTGATGTTGTTGGCGGTAAAGAAATGAATCTAAGATAATTTGAGTGGTGACGGGACGTGTGAATAGGGGTATCCATTCGTTGACGGTGCAGGTGAGAAAGTGGGGAACTTGTTGGTCATAAATTTTGTAGCGGCTGCGTCCCATTGTTTTTGTCCTTGTTTATACTCTCGACGTGGCACGTCGTGACTGCGTTCCCACATGGCATGTAGGAACGAGAATATAATATCTTGGTTCTCGTTTTATCTCGTTTATCTCGTTCCCACATGCCATGTGGGAACGCAGTCCAGACGCGCTGCGTCATGAATTTTGTATATCAACAACCTAATCAGGTAAAACACTACTTACGGAAACCAGCGATTTAATAGGGCTAGCATAACGTGAGTTCGGTTTGGTAGTCAACAAATGTATTAAATTTATTAGAAAGCTTTGCACGAGATAGGTATTGATTTAAAATTTCAATACCCACTAAATTGAACTAAACTCATTTTATATCAAACGTTGCATCTTCATCCATGAATATTAATAATAGATTGATTATTGGTTTTGGCTTGTTAGTTGTGGTCAGCGTCTTTGCTATTTTACAAATCTACACTTTGTCTGATTTGGCAATTAAACTATATAAACATCCATTTACCATCAATAGTGCGCTGCATCATATGGAAAATGATGTGATTAAAATTAAAAACAGTTTGGAAATGATAGAATTAAATTCACAGTTTCAGACAAAAATTTTACAAGCAGAACTAATTATTACTCATACTGAAGAAGAAATTTTAAAACATTTACAAATATTGAGGCAAAGCAATATAGGAAATGAACTGAGTATTATTGACTTTGTTAGATTAATGGATGAATGGCGTGCGGTGCGCAAAAGTATTATTCAGCAAGCAAAAGCACGTCAACCCATTTTATCGCTCATGCAAAATCAAGCTTATCCACTTTTACAACGAATAGCAGCTGCTATCAAACAGTTTACGCAATTTTCTGGTCAAAAAGTGGCTTATTTTATTGAACATATTAATAAGCAAGCTCAACACACAGTGATATGGGCATTGACAATTTTAATTATGGCATTAATCATTGCGTATTGGTTAATTCGTGCAGCTAAGGCTGTTCGCCAAGAAGAAGCCCGTTATCAAGCTATCGTTGAAGGACAAACCGAATTTGTCTGTCGTTTTTTGCCTAACACAACTTTAACCTTCGTCAATGAGGCATTTTGTCACTACTTTAATATTTCTTGCCAAGACGCGTTTAAGAAAAATATACTTAATTTCATTCCACCATCTCACCACGCGATTGTATTGACAATTATTCAAGATTTAACCCTGCATCCACAAAAAGATTATCATATCACTTATGAACATGAAGGTTTATCTTCTACCCATAAAACCGTATGGCAACAATGGACAATGCGCGCTATTCTTGATGATAATAATAAAATTATAGAATTCCAATCAGTTGGATCAGATATTACTCAACGAAAACAGGCAGAACGTATTTTACGCGAAAGCCAATTACGTTTAGCCGAAGCACAACGTATCGCTCATTTGGGTAATTGGACTTGGGATTTAATCACTGGTGAAGAGCAGTGGTCAGAAGAAATGTTCAGTATTTTTGGCTTAGATTTTACTAGAGATAATTTTACCCATGAAACTTTTGAAAAAGCACTACATCATGATGATAAAAATACAGTGTTAGCGATTTTTGAAAGAGCCATTGATTACAACGAACCTTATGATATTGAATTTCGGATTATACGCTACGATGGTAATGTCCGACATATTCAAGCTTTTGGTAAATTAATCAGAGATATGGGACGCCCTTTGCGCTTGATTGGTACGGCGCAGGATATTACCGATCGTAAACAAGCAGAAAAAGCACTAAGTGAAAGTGAAGCGCATTTGAAAGCTATTTTTGAAAGTGCAGCCGTCGGTATTGTGCTCACTGACGCAGAAGAACATTTTTTCCAATATAATGCCACTTGGCTGGAAATGACCGGATACACGCATAAAGAACTTTGCAAGTTGACTTATAGCGAGATTACTCATCCTGATGATGATACATTGTGTCGTGGAAACTACAAGTCTCTTATTTTGGGATTTAGCAGCAATTATCGGGTTGAAAAACGACTGATTAGGAAAGACGGTAGCTGCTTTTGGGCTGATGTTTCTGTCACAGTTATTTATAATCAAAATCAACAATTTGAAGCAGCAATTGGTGTAATTGTCGATATTGATGAACGTAAACAAGCTGAAACTAAATTGAAAACTGCCAAAGAAACGGCTGAAATTGCTAATCGCGCAAAAAGCACTTTTCTTGCAAACATGAGTCACGAACTACGCACGCCATTGAATGCAATTTTAGGTTATACACAAATTTTTCAACGTGATATGCGGCTTAATAATGAACAAAAAGACGGTATCGATATTATTCATCGCAATGGCGAGTATTTGTTAACCCTCATCAATGATATTCTCGATTTAGCTAAAATTGAAGCAGATCGCGTTGAATTATATAGCGTTGCTTTTCGATTAGATGAATTTTTGACCGATATTGTTAAATTGTTTGAAATTCGTGCCGCACAAAAAGAAATTCATTTTGATTATCAGAAATTATCGCCTTTGCCAACAATAGTTTATGCTGATGATAAACGATTACGGCAAGTTTTGATCAATCTTCTAAGTAACGCTGTCAAATTTACCCAACAAGGTAGTGTTATTTTAAAAATTAATTATCAACACAATCGAGTGCGTTTTCAAGTTGAAGATACGGGAATTGGGATTGCTCTTGATGAAATTGATAAAATTTTCCTACCATTTCAACAAGTAGGCGATCCGAATTATCGTGCCCAAGGTACTGGTTTAGGATTATCCATCAGTCAAAAATTAGTCAATATGATGGGGGGAAAGTTGTCGGTTGAAAGCAGTTTGGGCAAAGGCAGTCTTTTTTCTGTTGAATTGAATTTGCCTGAAGGACAAGAAGCCATTCCAACAGCGGAAACAGCAGTAATAACGCCATTGATGCCGCCTGATAACAAGCAATTTAAGCCATTATCGACTGGCGGTAAACTTTCTTCACAGGCAATTATTGATTTATGCGAAGAGCCAATGGCGAAAGCGGATGTTTTACCATTATCATGCGGTGGTAAAGTACTCATTGTTGACGATCAGATAGAAAATCGCCAATTATTGAGAAAATTATTGCAACCACTTTCATTAGAAATCATTGAAGCAACTAATGGACAACAGGCTGTTATTAAAACAGTAAATTCACGCCCTGATATTATTTTAATGGATTTGATGATGCCCAATACCGATGGTTTTGAAGCTGCGCGTCAAATAAAGCAAAAACCAGAATTAAAATCCACGATTATCATTGCAATTTCAGCCAGTGCATTTGATCATCACCGACAAAAAAGCTTTGATGCCGGTTGTGATGATTTTTTAGCTAAACCACTGCATTCAGATACATTATTTAGATGTTTAGAAAAATATATGATTATTCAACATGATAGAGTGACAGATAAATTAAGTAACCCAATGCCAACAACAGAAATATCACCAACGCTATTGTTATCGGAAGAACAAGCATCCACTTTATTAGAGCTTTCTCGTCGCGGCGATTTAAAAGGTATTCTTGATTATGTCGAGGCATTAAAACGGCAAAATCCAGATTTATTAACGTTTGCAGAAAAAGTGCAACAGTTAGCTAAACAATTAAAAATGAAACAAATTGCTGAATTAACCAAAAAATATTTTTGAATAACTAGTTTACGCAATTATCTGATATAACATAGAAATAAAATGAACCAACTTATTGCAATTGCTATTGGTGGTGCCTTTGGTGCTTTGTTGCGTTTTTTGGCATCTGCAGGCATTTATGATTTAATGGGTAGAAATTTTCCTTATGGAACGTTATTTGTTAATGTTTTAGGTAGTTTATTAATGGGATTTTTATCAATTATCTTACTAGAACGTGTAGCCAGTGTAGAGTGGCGAGCGGCTTTATTAATAGGATTTTTAGGTGCGTTTACCACTTTTTCGACTTTTTCAATTGAAACACTTAATTTACTATTGCAGGGCGAGGCGATTAAAGGGTTATTGAATGCCTTGCTCAGTGTGATTTTATGCGTCGTTGCAACTTGGATAGGTCTTTTACTCGCAAGATATGTATCATAGCGTTTTTCATAAATAACTAGGATAAATCAATATGAGAACAATCATCATCAATGAATTTGGTGGCATCGATAAATTAACTTTAGTTGATACGCCCATACCGCAGCCAGATGAAGGCGAAGTGTTAATTCAAATCAAAGCCATTGGTATTAATCCGGTAGATTGGAAAATCCGTGAAGGCAAATTGAAAGATCGCTTGCCTCATCAATTTCCATTAATATTAGGCTGGGATTTTGCGGGTATCGTGGCGGAAACCGGACACAGTGCTAGACGCTTTCAAGTAGGTGATGAGGTGTATTCATACTGTCGCCGACCTACTGTACAAAAAGGTTCTTACGCTGCTTATATTGCTTTGCCAGAAAGTTATATTGCTCATCGACCCAAAAATATTTCTTTTGAAGAAGCCGCTGCAATTCCTTTGACAACTTTAACGGCGTATCAATCGATTTATTCAGCCGCCAAATTAGCCGCTGGAGAAAGCTTAGTCATATTAGGTGCATCAGGCGGTGTTGGTTCGGCTGCTGTGCAATTGGGCAAAATAAGAGGGGCTCGCGTTATCAGTATTGCTAGCAAAAAAAATCATGCTTACCTCAAAAGTATCGGTGCTGATGAAGTCATTGATTATCAAACTGCAGATTTTGCTGATGCCGTCAAGCAATATTTACCACAAGGCGCTGATGTGATTTTTAATTGTGCCAATGATGCGGCATTACAGAAGTCTTTAGCTTTTGCCAAAGGAAGGATGGTAAATATTGTTGGACAACCAGATGTCAGTGCTTTTACTGATAAAGGGGTAGAATGTCACTACGTATTTGTTGAACCGCATGTACCACAATTGGAACAAATTCGTGAATGGGTAGAAAATGGGCAATTTAAAGTACATTTGCAAGCCACTTATCCCTTTGAAGAAGTAGATAAAGCACATCAACAAATTGAAACATTGCATACTTGTGGCAAAATTGCACTCACAGTATAAGGGAGAATTTATTAACTGGTTGATCTAATATCAATTAACAATTAAAGATTGCTGATAATTATGCGCGCAAAAATAACACAATATTCACATCTACTGTTTACCTTAGCAGCCATTTTTATGATCCTTATTTGGTATAATTATCAAAACTATACCCGATATCAAGGAGAGATTCATGTTGCATTAGCCGCCCCTTTAACAGGGAATAATGAGTCCACCGGTAAGGCTAATAAACAAAGCATTCAACTCTATATGGATCAAATTAATAAAAACGGTGGTATAAAGGGAAAAAAGCTGATTTTAGATGAATATGATGATCAAAACGAATGTGATCATTTAGCTGTTCAACAAGCGCGTAAAATTGTCGAAGATAACCGTGCTTTAGCCGTGATTGGGCATAATTATAGTACCTGCTCGATTAATGCTGGTAAAATTTATCAACAACATCATATACCTGCAATAACGCCCAGTTCTAACGATGTGAGTATCACAGCGGATAATCCTTGGTATTTTAGAACGATATTTAATAATACAATTCAAGGGCGTTTTTTAGCGCATTATATCAGTAAGGTATTGAAACAAAATACAGTTTCTATTATTTATAAGAATGTGAATTACGGTAGTTATCTTGCCAAAGTTTTTGAACATGCTGCAAAAGAATTAGGCATTGAAATTAAGTATCAATGGTCGTTTACATCTAATCCGACAGACACTGAATTAACTAATATCGTCAATGAATTAGCAACAAAATCAGATGCTGGTTTACTGCTATTGTCAACACACGCAGTGGAAGGTGCCAAATTAATTCAATTGATTAAAGATCACAAAATTCCTAATAAAATTATGGGACCGGATTCATTTGGAGTGAACTCATTTCAAAAACGTTTCAAAGATTTACCCAAAGAAAGGATGATGCCCGGTTTTTATACGGATGGCGTTTACACGATTGTCCCCTTAATTTTTGACAGTGCTAACGAAGCAGCTCAAATTTTTAGAAATGCTTATCAAACAAAATATCATGAAGAACCCGATTGGTATGCGGCTTTTGCTTATGATGCCATTATGGTGCTCGCAAAAGCAATTGAGGACAGTGGAGTAGAGGGAAAAGATGACACGATTGAAGCCGATCGAGGCAAAATAAGAGATTTTCTTGCACAAGATATGACTTTATCAAAAAATGCGGTCGCTGGAGTAACAGGTAGCACTTTGCTTGATAATTTGGGAGATCCTGCTTTTAAATCGATTTCTGTCGGTCTGTTCAAGGGAGAGAAAATTATTTCTGCCCCCACTCAATTACAAAATATTGAACAACTTCATTCAGTTATTGATATTGACGTTGCAACGAAAAATGGCGATATCATTATGCTAGATGATGTCATGATGAATAAAGTGAATGTGGTATACGCTGGTATTAATATTAATGAAATTAACGAATTAGATATAAATACACTGACTTATAAAGTTGATTTCTTATTATGGTTCCGTTATTCGGGTGATTTTGCTCCACAAAATATTGAATTTATTAATGCCACAGAGCCAATTAAGTTAGATAAACCCATTGAAAGCAAGGTAGATGGTAATAATATTTACCAACTTTACCATGTTAAAGGGCAATTTAAGGCAGAATTAACTTCAGATTATTACCTTTTTGATCAATATGTAATATCAATACAACTGCGTCACAAAGAATTAACCCGCAATCAGTTAATCTACGTCGCTGATATTTTGGGTATGTCAGATGAAGACATGCTGACGACTAAATTAAAACAAAAACAAGTATTAAGCACCGCTTCTGGCTGGATATTAAATCGTTTGAGCTTTTCACAAAGCACGATTGGCGAAAGTACCTTAGGTGACCCAAATTACTTAAATTCAGATGGACAGATTGAATATTCCCGTTTTTCTATGAGTGCGGTAGTGCAAAAAAATGAGTTTTCATTCTACTCACTACTAAATGGCGCAGAGAAAATTTTTGTTACCAGCCTAATTTTTTTGCTATTACTCAATTTGCTCAACCGTTCCACTCAATTCCCCAAATTAGTATTACTATTACAAGTGATAACCAGTTACATTTTTCTATTCAGTAGTGAAATGGTTGCAATCACAAATTGGGTAGATAATACCGATATTTACGCATTAAAAGTTGTCACTATTATTTTCGATATTTTATGGTGGATGGTATCAGCCCTATTATTGCATTTAGCTGCTGAACGTTTTATCTGGCTACCCCTAGAACAAAGTACTGGGCGTAAGATACCAAATATTGTTAGAGGTTTTTTAGTTTTTTTAATTTATACATTGGCATTTTTTAGCATTATTGCTTTTGTATTTCATCAGCCCTTGACTAGCTTATTAGCCACATCTGGGGTGATTGCCATGATTATTGGTTTAGCGATTCAAATTAATATCTCCAATATATTTTCAGGTATTGCGCTGAACGTTGAACGCCCATTTCGCGTGGGTGATTGGATTAAAATTGGTGATAATGCCGATGCAAAGGTGCTCAATGTGACATGGCGTACCACTCGTTTACAACTACGCAACAACTGTGTACTGAGCATTCCCAATAGCATTGCTGCAGAATCTAAAATCATAAACTTTAGCTATCCAGAACAACTACATAGCATCAATGTCGAAATTAACATTGATCCAAGACATTCCCCTGATTTTGTTGAAAAAATTCTAATTGACGCCGCACTTTCCTGTAAATTTATTCTTAAAACACCAGCCCCTTTTATTCTATTTAATGGTATTAATGAATGGGCAGCGAGCTATAAATTACTTGCTTATTCCGATAATTACGCAAGATTACCCGCCATTTCTCAAGAAATATGGAAACGTGCTTGGGTACATCTCAATCGTGCTGGAATTGAATTTGCCATTAAACAACAAAAAATTCATACATTTGAAGGTGTTGCAGAAAGAGGTGAAGAAGCGACCAAACCGATTACACTATTGCAAGAAATTGAAATATTTCACCCATTCTTGGAAGAAGATAAAATACAACTCAGCGAACAAATGAAATTACAAAAATTTGCTGCCAATGATGTAATTGTAAAACAAGGTGCTTATGGTGCTTCCCTATTTATCATCGTTGAAGGCGTAGTCAGCGTTCAAGTCAGTGCCGGCAGACAGCAAGTTAAAACAATCGAAGTGGCACGACTGGGTGCGGGTAACTTTTTTGGCGAGATGGCACTACTGACTGGTGAAGAGCGCGCGGCAACTATCATAGCAATAACCGATACACAAGTGTATGAGATTACTAAAGAAATTTTAATGCCGCTATTACAAAGACAACCGGAAACTTCTCATCTAATTAGTAAAATTTTAACTAATCGACAAATGATGACGCAATCGCAAATTGACGACAAACAACCTTCTGAAACAGATAAACAATCAATTTACGAACAATTCTTACACCGTATTGAAAACTTCTTTGGTTTAAAAAATAAAAAAGTCGCACTAGATGAAGTTCATTAGCAAAAATTCAGTTGATAAACCAACGCCTTGCCAATTCAACTTGAAAACGATAGCCACCACCCAATGATTCCAATAATTCTCGATGTAATAAGTTGTTTAATGCTGTTTCGCATTCAATTGTTGAAAGTTGGCAAGTTTCTTTAAGTATATCGCGAGAAACAATTTCACCTTCTCCTTTCATGGCAATAAAGCGTAATATTTTTAATCCCTGTTCCGTCACTTGATTGTTTGCTACATCAGCGAAAAAGAAGCGTCCGTGTTGTAAAGCACCGGGCACTGCCGCTTCTACATCTTCAATTTGGGCTAAACGTCGTTCGGTAATATGTTGCTTATTTTTCAATGAAACCATTTCTGCACACACTAATTGAATTAAAGCTGGATGACATCGTGTAACTTCCATAATTCGTTGTGTGGCTTCATAAGTGTAGCGTAATTCAAAATTTTTTACTGGTTGTTCAATGAGTTGTAACGCTTCGTCGGCTTGCAAATAACTTAAATGTACCGTTTGCACGTTAATCAAATAACTTGCCCAACGTTCAAATTCATCTAAAGTATGTGAGCCTGATAATAATAATTTAAAGCGCGGACGATGTTGAATAATATGGCGAAACATCCCTAATACAGAGGCTTCATCTAAATTCCCTTTATCTAAAGCATGATCTAAGGCACTAAATTCATCTAAACTCAACAATATCGTCTGCTCAGTTGTTAAACAAAGCTCGACCGCATCTAACCATTCATCAAACGCGGTAAATGGGTCGGCGCGCAAAATTTCACGTGTCAAGGGCGGAAATACCAATTCACGATGACGTTTAGCAGAAGTAATCATAGCACGCCCAATATTGTACAAAAATCCTTCATAATCCTTTGCTAACGAAGCGGGTCCTTGCAAATCAACAAATAAGGGCACTAAAGTACTGGGTAATAGTTTTCCTAAGTTATTGAGTAAAGAAGTTTTTCCCGTACGACGTTGTCCATACAATAGCAAAGGTGGACGACGGCGGTCGAGTAATAAACGCTCAATCCGTTCGCTGACATCACTACGTCCAACAAAAATTTCTTGATGTTCAGTCAATGGAATACCGATCACATATGGATTATTAATTTCTTGTCGACTTTCCACAGCTTCACTGATTTCACGCGCATGATCAGCCAAAATTTGCCGCCATTGGGCTGCGATTGGATAAAAACGTAGTGCGTAACTGGTTTGGGTGCGATTGAGTTCATGCAATAAATTGTCTAAGCGTTCTTCAACGGCATTTAAGGCTAAACGTTGATTATAAACACTTTCTTGTGATAAAGCGGCTTCTACATCTCGGCTAAAACGACTAAAACTACGCAATATAGCACTGGCAGCACCACTTGATTCAACCAATTGGTGATAGATACTATTAATTGATTGAATATCAACACATTTCTGTAATCGTTTTGCATCTAATTCGATTTGTGCCTCACGTACCGCCCAATTTTGTTTGCTGCTGGCTAAGTAATCTAAGGCGATTTTACCTTCTTTTGGATAACGCTCAACCACCATAACAAGGTAATGTTCCAAACCATAAAGTGGTAAATATTGATATTCATCCCAAAAAGCAGAATGCCAAGCAATTAAACTATGTTTTCTATCAATGCGTTTTTCATCTGCCTGATGTAACAAGAGATTCCAAGCACTGGTAAAAGGATAAAATAGCAAAGGTCGCCACCATCGTGTGGTCATACCGATAGCAAACGCAAGCACCATTGACGAGATGATGGGCAACAATGCGTAACGTTCCATAAAAAACATAAAAGTGAGATATACGCCTGCACTGCCAAAAATGCCTGCAATCACGCCAGCCCAAGGAGTTGCAATGCGTTTTGCTAATACGAAAGGAAAAGCAAATAGTAATGTGTACAATAATGCATTTTCAATTCCACCATGTAATCCATTGAATATCAAGTTAAAATAAGAAGTTTCTTGATAATAATTCATTAACCAAGTAAAACACGCTAGTAAAGCACCAAAAATCAACCCTAAAACAAAACCTTGTAACCAACGTGAAGTGCGTAATCCCCAAATCAGCATTAATGAAAAGCCGAATACACCACTGATTAAGCTGTCAAAAACAAAACTGAACCAAGTGCCATTTTCCATCATAGTTGCCGCAGTACGCGCTAACATACTGATAATACCAGTAATCATAAAAACGACAATGCAACTCACCAAAACGCCAATTACAATACTACCAATGTGTTGATAGGGAGAAGTGTTATATTTAGTTATCGTTGTGCGGTGCATCACGCTACCGGCTAAACTGGCAACAAAAATACCTAACAATACTGTGAATAAAGTTGGTAAATCGCCACTATCTAGTACGTTAATAGGAGTGTCTGAAACGCTAAACATGACAACAATAGCAATATTTTCGCCCATACTAAACAAGATATCGCCTTTCATCGCAATGGGTAAACTGAGTAAAATGCTACCTATGCTACTCACAATAATGCCAAAAGCGACTGAAACGGTGAAACTTGCCAATAAGCCACTGATTAAACTAAAAACAAACGCATAACAACTGACTAGCAAGATGGATGGTGTATTGAATAACCATAAACATAAACTGACTAAAGTACCGACCCAAACTGCCCATAAACCATGTCCTAACAATAATAATCGACGGAGTGCAGGTTGTTGCCATTGCTGTCTTTTTAAATCGGTTAATGCGAAGTCTGGGGTCAATGCGGGGTGGATGTGTGTGATGTAGCGACACCAGTTAGAAGGGGTAAACAGTAACCAAAATACAATGACAAAACTGGCAACTATAGGATTATTAGGCAAAAAATGGGACGATAGGCGCATGGATATGAATTAATTTTATGAAAACTGAGAAATGATTATAGAAGTTTAATAAAATAGTTGTAAAGCATTTACTCAGTTTTTAGAAAAATGTAAGTTGGTACGCTTCACAAAATTTTTAACTTTTTTGAGAGTCAATGGTTCAAATTTTGATTCTTTTATCAAAATACTACATCGGTGTCAATGCATAAGTCATGGTGAAAATTAACAAAATCTTGCTTAAACCGAAAAAAATTTCATTAATTGCTGGACTTAAAGCGACGATACGTTATTCAGCATAACTATTGAAAGAGAGAGTGATCAATAAAATGAAAAATAGATGAAAGGATTTTTTTGATAACGACATGATATTTAAGATAGTTCAAGGGCGTTTAATGAAGAAAATTTGCTTTTTTCCAATTTATTGCAAATGATTCAATATAACTACTAATTTCCTTTTGATTAATAATAACACTGGCTGATTGTATACCAAAAAATAACTCTTTTTCACCTAGAATAATCGCCTTTGTACTATCGAAAAGTGCAAAGTCTAATATTCCCATTGGATGTTCTAAACGGGCTTCTACCCACTCTTTACTGCAAAGGTAAGATACTTCGATACCTAATTGTTTCTCACGACGCATTTTTGCCAAAAGAAAATCATCAGGTTCTTCATTTTCAATAATAAAGAGACGATGTATCAAGACATTATTTTCTTTAATTAACTTAGCTTGAATATTTAAATATACCTCACTAAAACTGATTAATTCAGGAGAATCATGATTATAATTTTTATACAAATAGGTTGCAATGATCGTTTTCGTTGTATTTTTTGCTAAAAGACCTATTCTTTCATAATATTGTGAAAATTTAACAATACGATAGACACCATTATTCAACGCATTTTTCAACAGAGTAAGATAATCATTAATACAATGTTTCTCAACAATTTCCTCTTCTGAGAAACCATTAATAATACTTTCCAAATCTGCCAAAATATGAAAACGTTTAGCAACAGAATCATAATGTTTTCCAGCACTTAATACATAAGGCGTGGCTGTAAAAGGAACATAGTTATCTATATGATCAATAATGTCATTTGATAATTTTAGATTTGAATTAATAACAAGAGCTATTTGTTTAGATAACTTAGGAATTGAATTACCCATAACTTGATATTTATTTTTAAGAATTTCAATAGATTCAATATGATGAAGTACTACTTTTGTAGAAGTGAGATCATTAGTATGATAAGCGGAAAAAGTGGCAATACCATTCATTTTTGGTTGTGATGCATATTCTAAAAAATTGACAATAATAAAAATAAGTTCATTAGGGGCTAATCCTTTATCGAATATAAAATATAATTTTTCTCCCAATTGAAAACAAACGCCTTCTCGCTTAAATCCTTTTGTATCCGTAACACACTCAATATATCCGTCTTCATTAATTTTAGTGATTTCCAAAATAGTATAGGAGACAGTTGGCTTATCTGTATGAAATGTTGAATAACTAAACAATTCCCAATAACCTTTAATAACTTGAAAAACATTTTCAACATTTTCCTTATCTTGCACAGCTTTGATTACAGATTTTAGACAAATTCCTCTAGTTCCATGATGAACAGATGTAGAAGGAGGTTTTAGCTGTATTGAACCTTGTTTAACCAATTCTTGTTCAAAGACTTTATACGATTCATACCAAAGTGATTTTGGCACATATTCTTCGTATACGGTACAGAGTAATTCAAAAGTATCTGCGTACATATTATCTTTTAAGCGAGAGATATAACCTCCTCCAACTTGTAAAGAAAGTTCCAACGCATTTTGTGAACACAAACCGCCCACATTGTTATTTAACAACAATTCGATTTTTCTTTTAAGCTCAACAATAGTGATTCTAGGCACATTTGACTTACGATTTGCCATCTAACTTATTCTCTTTAAAGATGAAATATTCATTTTACATATATTACAAAAATTGGCAAAAATTGTATATTCATTCCTGTTATTTTTTAATATAAACTGAATGATAGGTTTGGCACAGATGGCAACCGATTTAGTTTAGATTTAAACGACATTTTGAGGAAAAAAAATCATGCGAATCAAGGACAAATATATCAGCCCATTTACGGATTTTGGGTTTAAGAAACTGTTTGGAACAGAATTAAACAAAGATATTTTAATGGAGTTTCTGAATGCATTGCTCAAAAAAGATGAAGGAAAAATTGTTGATTTAACTTATCTTCCCTTAGAGCAACTAGGAACAATTTTTGACGCAAGGAAGGCTATTTTTGACATTTATTGTGAGAATGACAAGGGAGAAAAATTCATTGTTGAACTTCAAAAAGCGTCTCAAAATTATTTTAAGGATCGGAGTGTTTATTATTCGACATTTCCTATTCAACAACAAGCACAAAAAGGTAAATGGGATTTTAAGTTAAAAGCGGTTTATACGATTGGAATTTTGGATTTTATATTTGCAGAAGATCATGATGATCAAGAAGTTTTTCATCACGAAGTGAGATTAGTGGATCAAAGTACTCAAAAAGTCTTTTACGACAAATTAACTTACATTTATTTAGAAATGCCCAAATTCAAAAAAACCGAAGAAGAATTAGAAACTTACTTTGATAAATGGTTGTATGTATTAAGAAATTTAGAAGATTTAACCAAAAGACCGGCGAAACTTCAAGAAAAGATATTTGCAAAACTTTTTGAGCAAGCTGAAATTGCTAATTATTCTGAACAAGAATACAACGAATACGAGCATAGTTTAAAAATCTATCGGGATTTGAATAACGTTATTGAAACCGCTGAAACCAAAGGAGAAAAAAGAGGTGAAGCACGAGGAATAGCAAAAGGAAAAGCAGAGAAAGCGAAAGAAATTGCTCGAACAATGTTAGAGGAAGGTTTGGCGATTGAGTTAATTATGAAAATCACTCAACTTTCAAAAGAAGAGATTGAGCAACTTAGAAATTGAGTTTGATTTTGGGAAAAGACTTAAATTTTAATAGATTTTTATATAATAAATTATTGTTTACGTAAATTTTTCATTACAAAATTTGGCAAAGTTTGCCAATATCAATCGCATAATTTGGCAAAAATTGTATATTTACTTGTATTAATTTTTAGAATAAGCTAGGTAGTGTAGTTTGTTTATAGACCTAAATAACATTCACTGTCCTTATAAAGGAGTTATGATATGTACTGGTGTTCGAAGGTGAGAGGTAGGCAAGCCTCTTTCCTCAGAAAATTTCTTGCTTCTCTACTAATGTCAAATCTCTTGGTTGCTTCAGCGTACTCCGAAGGTAATCCCGCAGATGAGAATATTGATCTTAAGTTGAACAATGGCACTATAGCCACAAGTTGTGCATTTACAGACACACCATCCTCAGAATGGTACACCAAGTATGTTATGGCACTGTGTAGTGCAGGTATAGTAATCGGCTATGCGGAGGGGAATAATCGCGTTTTTAAACCAGGTCAGTACGCTACAATGGCTGAGTTCTTGAAGATGCTGAATTATACCAATGATTACATAGGTACTACTAGAGCATGCAGTTCCACAAAAAATGCAACAAACTGGGCAGATTGCCATATGAAACTTGCTGGCATTTCTTCCATTAATGTCAACAGTAGCGTAACTAGAGGTGCCGCCTTCAAACATGCTGTGAAAGCTTACTTTGGTGTCACTAATGTAGGAGAAAATGATGCTGCTAAATACCTTGCGAGCAAGGGAGTTATTAATACAGCATCCGACTACCGCTTAAACGACAATGTTACTCGTGGTGAAGTTGCGAAGATTACAGTCAATGCATCAGGAGCAGCACGTCGAGCAATTGCCTATTGGCTAATCCCAGTAACTATTATTCTTGGTAAAGATATACCAGCTTCTTTGGTAACTCCTCCACAATCAGGAAACACATTGGCAGACAAAATTGTTAATCGTGCTAAAAAAGAAGTGGGTAAGAAAACTGCGCCTTGGGTTGACGGTACGTGGACATATTGTGCAAGATTTGTACGAATTATGTTTGATAAACCAGCTAAATATCCTAGTGCAGCAAAAATGTGTACTGCTCTAAAGGGAATACTAAAATCGGGCACTCCACCTAAAGGGAGTGTTATTTGTTACCAAGCGTATACTTCAGGTGGTTATGGGCATGTTAGCATAGCAACCGGTACAGGGACTGAAATTGGTGTGACATCACTTAATGCTGGTGTAACAGAATTATCTGCAACTACCGTTATCAAAAATGGTTATTGGGGATATATTACAGCCGATGATTTTAATAGAAATTACTAATTGAATATTAGTCTGATATAACATCAATTAACATCAACCAATGACTGGTACTATTTACAGTGATTGGTTGATTTCTTAACTTCAATTGAGGAGTTATTAAAATGAGTAGTTTTTTTGACAAGATAAAGATGCTTTGCTGGAGTAAACAGCAAAGCATCTCGATACTTCAGCGATTTAAGCTGTTTTGGCAGACTTTGGGTCTGTTGGTTTTATTGTCTACAGCATCTGCTGCATTAGCGGCTAGTTACAAATTTGATAATGCGCGTTCAACTCAGAATAGTGCTTATTCTCTTGAAGGCAGTAGTACTTGTGATGAACCATCAGATAATAAAACTCCCTTACAAATAGATGCAAGCCTTACTGAAGGACATCTTATTTCCTTCACAGTGTTAAAGCAAAACAATAATCCATTTGATTATAGTGGATACATGTATTTGAAGGTTGGTTCATATAAAAGTTATGCTGTTACTCGCGGCAAAGTTATCCGCGTAATTAAAGGGAGCAGAGAAATTGTTTTTCCTACACATGACTTAGATGACTATGATAAGGAACAAATCACAGCACCTGACGGTTCATGGCGTGGTGGATACCCAAAAGAATTTTATGCTCGTTTTCAAAATTATGGTGATGAAAATAACGATGGTGGATGTTCATGGGTTGGACCAATCAAAGTCTCTAAGACGATACAGACGACCACAACAACTGGAACACCTACTTCTTCAGTACCTAAAAATTACCCACCCACAGTCGACATTGTTTATCCATCCAATGGAATTATATTAGAGTCCAATTTCGTTATCAGTGCTAATGTCGCTGATGATAATGGTATTCAAGGCTGTGCTGCATTGCTTACGGATAAAAATGGTAATACTCAAAAAATTCCAATGAGTATGGGGTCTTCAACATATCGTTGCACTTCTACGGATAGTGTAAATCCTCTTGATTATAATTTAGCGGAGGGTAAACTAAAATTACAGGTTGAAGTAACTGATTCGACAGGAAAATCTGAAACAACCGGTAATTCTGTAGAATTTACCAAGTTGGGGGGATGCGATACTCGAACCTCTTCTGTTGATAGTGAAGCACCTACTATCTCTTTAAAGTACCCTATCAAAACTTCTTACCGCATAGGAAGTACTTCTAACCCTAAAATGGGTGATGATTTTGAGTATGAGATTGAAGCTACTGATAATCGGGAACTACAATCTTTATTTTTTTCTATCAAAGACAGTAATGGCAATGTTATGTACGATAGAAATTTTGGTATTCATGGAACGTCAGATACAACAGGAAGGTATGGTTTCACGTTAAAGCGTGAGCCTGAAAATAGCTTTGAGAAAGCTTGGGATGCTGGTAGTAACTACACCTACTTTGTCAAAGTGACAGATATGGCAGAA
Source organism: Thiomargarita sp. (assembly GCA_020721045.1). Classification (GTDB taxonomy): domain Bacteria; phylum Pseudomonadota; class Gammaproteobacteria; order Beggiatoales; family Beggiatoaceae; genus DYNN01. The sequence continues at coordinate 29,438 of DYNN01000034.1, forward strand.
CTTTGTAGTGAGCAGTCAGGAACATTTGAAATTATCGAACCTCCTTCTGAGATCAATCTAACTTCTCCACAAGATTCTATAGATACATACTACGGTCTTCGGATACCTGTTACAGGAAAAGCTATCCATGCAGATGGGATAAAAACTATTGCCATATCCTTAGTTGGAGAAAATGGAGAGCTACTAGAAACTAAAGAATCAAATACTTATAGTTCTCCTATTGAGGAAGAGTTTTATAAGGATTTTAATCCTGCTGCATTAGGAGCTTAACTAGATTGCTTTACATATATTTAAATATATGTAATAATAGGTAATAT
>DYNN01000035.1:0-16155 GCA_020721045.1 Thiomargarita sp.
AAATCGTTAGTAAAACTTCATTTTTGTCATAATTTTGACAAAATGTCAGGTTTTATTCGCCAAAAATCATTCTCACCCCGACAAAAACCATTCTCACCCCGCCAGCTTACCAACGAATCAAAAATAATTTACAACAAGGCGCAATATTGCAACACCGTTATAAGTTCTTTTTCATTCGTTCCCTAATTCCTAAAACCAAATTCACTTTAGCATGCCTATAAGCACAACACCTATTCGATAAAGAACGACACAACTTCTTTACAAAAAAAACAAAACCCGCAAGATTTAACCTGCGGGTTTTTGTTTTAATTAATCCACCTTAAATTTACTATTTTAACAAAGTAATATCGCCGGCATCTTCAAATATTCTACCATCAAAATACTTACCTCTCATTCTCCAAATATAAACATCTTGTGGGCAAAGTTCGCCTTTAAAGTAACCGTCCCAACCAATGAATAGGTCTTTACTTTCAAAGATTTGTTCACCTAAGCGGTTGTAAATTTGAAGCGTGTATTCTTTAATGATGCCATGGTCTTTAAACAATGGATAGAATACATCGTTAGAGTTGTCGCCCAAAATATATGCACCACCCGAAGCACTTGTAATGTTTGGAGTGAAACCGGTCGGTACACCATATTGAGCTTCGTCGGCTACAAACACTACAAACTGTTTCATCAATTCGCTGTAGCAGCCATGCTCTGTCCAAACTCTCAATTTAGCATCGTAGAAGCCATTGTTAGGACCGGCAGTAGTATAGTAATGAATAGGACTAACTTCTTCCGAAACCGTGCCATCTCCAAAATGCCATTCGTAAATAGAACCAAATTCAGAGTGGTTAAAGAAGTGAACCGCTCTATCGGGTAGCATGATTGAATCAGGCTCAACGCTAAATTCAACAGTTGGCATACGATAAACATAAATAGTATCAACTATGGTATCGTGAACACCGCCGGTAGAGTTGTAAACCGTTAATTTCGGATAATAAACACCCGGTTCGGTAAAGATACGTCTTGGGTCTTTTTCAGTAGAAGTTCCGTTCAAACCAAAATCCCAGAAGTAAGTCGCATTGTCATTGAACGTATTTGAAGTATTCGTAAACTGTACAGTTAATGGCTGACAACCTTTTGTAACATCGGCTTCGTAGTTAGCAATCGGTTTTGGAGGCTCAATAACCACAGTATTAGAATCTTTAGCCGTACAACCGTATTTATTCATCGCTTCAAGTACTACATTGTAAGAACCCCAAGTTGGGAATTTGTGAGTAACCGTAAGCGAGTCATTAGAAAGAAGTACACCATAATCAAAATCCCATAAGTAGTTATTGTATCCGCGGTCGCTCAAGTTATCAAATTCAAAGATACTTTGAGGCCATTGAATAGCAGTAGAAGGAGAAGAAGTGAAAGCAACAAACAATTCTGGGTAAACTTCAACCTGATAATTAGCAGTATCGGAACAACCAAAGTTAGAAGTAGCAATCATTTCAATGGTATAAATTTGTTTATCTTTTGTATAATCCACTCTATAAATATGTTGCGGATTAATATCAGAAGAACTCAAACCATTTCCAAAATTCCACAAATAAGATACTTTAGTCAATTCAACCGGAGCTACCGTAGAAGTTTGGTTTTGGAAATTAACCATCAATGGCGAACAACCTTTTATTACATCAGAAGTAAATTTAGCAGCAGGCGGCGGATTGTAAATAATCGTATCGTAAGTACTTGCAGGACAACCGTATTGTGAGGCGTTCCATTCAAATACATTTCGACCCGGAGCCAAACCGGTAACTTCAGTAATATAATAATTTCTGTTAGAGAAAGTACCTGAACCTTCTACAATTTGCCAGCTACCTGTACTATTTGCCAATGGGTCTGTGCTTAGAGATTCTTTTACTTTAATGGTTGTAAAGTTTTCACACAAACCGGGTTTGTCTTGATTTTCTCCGGTAACGGTGAAACTTCTATTCCAAATAATCACATCGTCATAAGAAGAGTAGTTATTTACGGAACAAGTCCAACGCAATATGTTTTGACCCGGTAATAAATTAGTTACATTGGTTTCAAAAGAGTTCGGGTCAACCACTGTAGCCGAACCGCTTACAACCGACCAAGTACCAATACCACCTTGTTGTCTCATATCATTAGCTTTCATTGGAGCAAAATCGTTACAAATATCTTGAGGCAAACCTGCTTCGCAATAAATACCTTCGTAAACGATTTTAACCACATCTTCAGAAATACAATTGCCCAATTGAACAGTCCAACGGAAATTGTTTACACCCACAGCAAGACCTGAAACGGCAGTATTTTTATCAAATTTATTGATAAACGAACCGGCACCGCTCACTACCGACCATTCACCGGTAGCAGTTGGAGGCAAGTCGGCTTCGAGAACCGCATTGTTTACTAAGCGCGACTGGTCTGGACCGGCATAAGCCATAAATTGGTTGTTTGTAACACGTATTTCAGTTGAGTTAGAACAACCGTTGCGACTTATAGTCCAACGTAAAGTATTCACACCAGAGTTCATTTGCGAAATAGAAGTATTATGCAAAGTTGGGTTAGCAAATACACCGTAACCACCTTCAATAGTCCAAAGACCTGTACCACCTTGAGGATTGTCGGCTGCTAAGTTAGCAAAACCATCGCACACTTCAATATCAAAACCGGCTTGGTCATTCACTTTATTGTTAGTAACAATCATATCACCGTAAGATACGCAACCATTTGCAGTTACAGTCCAACGAAGCACGTTATTACCGGGGCTTAAAGAACTAACCAAAGCATTTGGTTTAGCCGGATTGTCAAAATTACCGCTACCACTTATCACGCTCCACAAACCTGCACCTTTAGGCGGTTGAATAGCAGCTAAAGTAGTAAAGTCTTGACATCTTACTTGGTTCACACCGGGGTCAGCATCTTGTAAATCATTCGTAATAGTTAAAATATCGTCGTCGATACAACCATTTTTCTTAACAGTCCAACGAAGTGTATTCAAACCTTCCGACAAACCTCGTACACGTGTATTATAAAGAGTAGATACATCAAATACAGCCGAACCACCTACAACAGACCATTCGCCGATACCCGCACCCGGTTCTTGAGCGAATAAGTCAGCCTCAGGACCGCAAACGGTTTGGTCGCCGCCGGCAGTTGTAACAAACTGATTGTTTGCAACTACTACGTCATCGTAAGCCGTACAACCGTTTTCGGTGATAGTCCAACGCAAAGTATTTGCGCCAAAGCCAAGGTTGTTCACTACAGTAACATTTACACTTGTTACTTGTACAACACCCGAACCACCTTCTAAGCTCCATTCACCAACACCATTTCCAACATCGGAAGCAACAAGTACTGCCGAGTCAACACAAACGATTTGATCCATACCGGCGGTTGGGTAAACCGAGTAATTTGTTACAATAATTTCGTCATAACTTTTGCAAATACCCTCAGTAATAGTCCAACGCAAAGTGTTACCGCTTGTTCCTAAGTTTCTAATAGTAGTACTGTATAAAGTATCATTATCAAATTGACCGGAACCGCCTTCCACTGTCCATTTACCTTTACCAATGATTGGTTTGTTGGCATTCAATTGTGCATAATTTACGCACAATCCGGGTTGGTCTGCACCAGCATTAGCTACATACAAGTTGTTGGTTATAACCACATCACTGGCTTCAACGCACTGGTCATTTACACCCGGTCCCCATTTTTCACCTGTAACAGTCCAACGGAACCAGTTAGCACCCGTATTTAAGTTTCTAACTTTTGTAGAGAAACTTGTAGGTTCAACAATGATAGCACTACCACCGCTTGGTTTACTCCAAATACCAGCACCCACTATCGGAGCATTAGCATTTAAGATAACCGAGTCTCCGCAAATTTCGCGGTTAATACCGGCATAAGCAGGAACGGATTTATTAACAATCATCATTTCATCGTAAGAAGAACATTCTCCAAGTGATAAAGTCCAACGGAATGTATTGTTATCTCTACCAATATTTCTAACCCAAGTACTATTTAAAGAAGGATTATCAAAAGTACCCGAACCACCTGTAACAGTCCAACGACCTATATCTCCTTTCAATGGGAAGTTACCCGAAAGAATGGCTTTATTATCGCAAACAATTTGGTCGCTTGAAACAATTGCCTTAGTAGGTAAGTTGTTAGAAATAACCACTTGCGAACTTGCCGAACAAGAGCCGTTCGATACAGTCCATTGGAAAGTATTCGGACCGGAGCCTAATTTACGAACCGTTGTAGTATTATTGTGTACATCGTCAAATATACCCGAACCACCGGTTACACTCCAAGTACCAACACCCGTTAATGGGTCGCTACCAGCTAAATCGTAAACCGAGTCGCAAACTGCCAAATTCAAACCGGCACTTGCTTTAACCGAATTGTTATTTATAATAACCAAATCGCTCGATGTACAAACACCCTCAGTAATTGTCCATTTGAAAGTAATAGCACCTGCGCCCAAATCATATACATAAGTATTGAATTTTGTTTCGTCGCTAATAGTAGCTACCCCTGCTTCGATTGTCCACAAACCTGTACCACGTAACGGAGCGTTACCTACCAAAGTAGCATAATCTTCGCAAATGTCTTGGTCTGGACCAGTAGAAGCTGTTGTTGGCAATTCATTTGTAATTGTTACAGCTTTACTTGAAGAACAACCTTGATTAGTAACTGTCCATGCAAAATTATTTGCTCCGGGTCCCAAATTAGTAACATCGGTATTTGGACTTGTAGAATTTGCAAAAATACCTGTACCACCTGTTACACTCCAAACACCTACACCACCTACAGGAGGAGTATTAGCTGTTAAGTGTGCTTGAGTACCGCAAACCGATTGATTAGGTCCAACATCTACTGCAACAGTATTATTGGTTACAATCATTTCATCAAACGAACTACAAGTAAAGTTAGAAATTGTCCAACGGAATGTATTCATACCCGAACCTAAATTCTTAACCACAGTATTAAACTCGGTAGGCGAAACAATATCACCCGCACCACTCATTTGTACCCAAACTCCAGTACCATTGATTGGAGCATTTGCAGTAATGATGGTATTGTTTTCACAAATGGTTTGGTCGCCGCCAGTTAAAGCTTCGGTAGGAAGACCGTTTGTAATTCTCACTTCTTCACTTGCCTTGCAACCACTGGTTATGTTAGTTACTGTCCATTTTAATAAGTTTGCACCATTTCCTAATTCTCTAATACGAGTATTGTATTGAGAAGGATTAACAATAACACCCGAACCACTTTCAATTGTCCACAAACCGGTTTGGTCTATATTCGGTTCGCTTGCCGAAAGAAGTGCAGAATCGGTACAAATATCTTGGTTGGCACCAATAGTAACGGTAACTGTATTATTGATAATTTGAACATCATCAAAAGCAGGACAACCATTAAAAGTAAGAGTCCAACGGAATGTATTTGTTCCGGCACCTAAAGCAGTAACATTCGTATAATATTGAGTTGGCGTTTGAATGAAAGCCGAACCGCTTGGATTTGTCCACAAACCGGTTACACCTGCTGCTGGTTGATTAGCTTCCAAAATTGTGTTGTCATCGCACAAGTATTGATTGCTTCCGGCATCAGGAATAGGCTTGTCGTTGGTAATAATTACCGTATCGGAATTAGAACAACCGTTACGCGCTATCGACCATTTGAATGTATTCGCACCCATTGCAAGATTTGAAACGGTTGTGTTATACAAAGTAGAATTAACAAAAGCAGCAGCACCACCAATTACTTCCCAGTTACCAATACCCGTTGCAGGGTGATTACCGGCTAATGTAGTTGAAGTACCGCAGATGGTTTTATCAACACCTGCACTAATGTTAATATAATTATTTGTAACTGTTACTTCATCAGAAGCTACGCAATCATTTTCGGTAACTGTCCATCTAAATGAGTTTGCTCCTAAACTTAAACCGTTTACAATGGTATTGAAGAAAGTAGCATTTGTAAATGTACCTGTTCCACTTGGCACTGTCCAACGTCCTTTTCCTAATAATGGGTCGTTACCGGTTAATGTAGCTATCGGATAACAAACACTTTGGTCTGAACCAGCACTTGCGATGATAGAATTATTAGTAATGTCCACATCAGCAAAATCAGAACAGCCTTTGTAGGTTATTGTCCAACGGAAAGTATTTTTACCTTTTCCTAAATCAGTTACAAGAGAATTGTAAAGAGTTGGCGAAACAATGGTTCCGGGGTCTGCAGTAAGAGCAGTCCACAAACCAGTACCATGTTCAGGGTCTTTACCCGCAAGTACAATCGTATCAACACAAATTTCTCTATCCAAACCGGCATGTACAATAACCGAGTTGTTCGTAATAATCACATCGGAGCTATCGCTACAAGCACCTATTCCTTGAATAGACCAGCGCAATGTATTCGGACCTGCACCCAAGTCAAACACTCTCGTATTGAATTGAGTAATATTTTCAATTCGAGCCGAGCCGCTGGCTACAGTCCACAAACCACTGAAACTACCCGGGTCATTACCTACTAAGTTGGTATTGTCCACACAAAGTACTTGGTCGGTACCGGCTTCAGCGTTCACTGCATTATTTGTAATATTTACCTTAGCGGTAGAAGAACAACCTTTTTTAGTTACAGTCCAAACAAATTCATTTCGTCCGGTACCTAAATTAATAACAGCCGTTTTAAATAAAGTTGGATTCACAATAGAAGCCGAACCGCTACCCAAAGTCCAAATACCTGTTCCATTGTCGGCAGCAGGATTTTGACCTGAAAGCGTGGTACTATCTCTACAAATAACTTGGTCAAGACCGGCATTGTTTACAAACGAATTGTTTGTAATAATCAATGTATCAACGGTACTACAACCGTTATCGGTTATTCTCCAAGTAAATGTATTCAAACCGCTACCCAAACCTTCAACTGTGGTATTGTGTGAGCTTCTATCGGCTATAAAACCAGAACCGTATTCAAGCGTCCACAAACCCGTACCTACAGTAGGTTTATTTGCGTTAAGCATATAGTCTTCTTGACAAATTTCCACATCGGCAGCCGTAGTTGCAGTTGTTGGCAAACCATTAGTAATTACTACTTCATCGTAACCAACACAACCATTTTTGTTAATTGTCCAACGGAGAGTATTTGTACCGTTTCCTAAGTCGCGTACATAAGTATTGAATAAATTTTTATTATCAAAATTACCAGTACCACTTGTTACTGTCCACATACCAGTGCCGCCACCGGAAGATGGGTCGGTTGCAGTTAATTTTACACTTTGACCGCAAACCCATTGGTCTATACCGGCATTCACACCAAATGAATTATTTGTAATTTTCATTGTGTCGGTAAATACGCAGTTGTTGAGAGAAATTTCCCAAACCATAGCATTTGTGCCGGGCCCTAAATTAGTAACCGTTGTACTGAAATTTGTTGGATTGGTTATAACACCCGAACCGCTACCTACTTTCCACAAACCGGTACCTGTATTTGGGCTGTTACCTACCAATTCATAAGTATCAACACAAAGAGTTGTATCTGTTCCGGCATCGGCTACGTATTTATTGTTCGTAACAACCACATCGTCAGTGTTTGTACAACCATTATCAATGATTGTCCAAGTGAAAATGTTGGCACCCGCACCCAAAGCAGTAACTTTAGTATTTGCTTTAGAAGATATTTCAAACGTACCTTGACCACTTGAAACAGACCATAAACCTACACCGGTACCCGATGTAACTTGGTTTGCATTTAAAGTCGCCCAATCGTAACATCTTTGAATATCGTTTCCGGCAAATACATAAACTGAGTTATTTGTAATAATTACATCGTCAGTATGATTACAACCATCGCGTTGGATAGTCCAAGTAAATTTATTAGGACCTGAGCCTAAGTTCGTAACACTGGTATTGAATTGAGTAGTATTAGCAATAATACCTGAGCCGCTTGCAACATTCCACAAACCAGAACCTGTTCCGGGATTATTACCCACCAACTGATATTCGCCTACGCAAAGGGTTTTATCAACTCCGGCATCGGCTACAACCGAACGGTTCGTAATAACAACACTTGAGTCGAATACGCAACCTTTGTAAGTAATTGCCCAATTCAATGTATTTGTACCAAAACCTAAACCTGTTACGGTAGTATTGTAAACAGAGTTGTTTGTAAATACTCCAGCACCAGAAGCCAATGTCCATTTTCCTACCGCACCTATTCCGATTGAAGTAGGCTGAGTACCTGACATTCCTGCAAAATCAGAGCAAATTACTTGGGCAGGTCCACCATATACTTCAAATTCATTATTTGTAATAACTAAAGTATCGGCAGTAAAACATACATCTTTTGTAATTTTCCAAATAAATGTATTTGCACCTTGTCCTAATCCTAAAACAGTCGTTTCATAAGAACTTGGTTCGGAAATGATACCAGAACCGGTATTTAACGACCATTTACCTATGCCACCATAATAAGGTTCATTAGCAACAAGTTTAGCAGAACCATTACAAACATTGAAATCGTTTTCGGTTTTAGCAATTGTTGGTGAACCATTAGAAATAACAACTAAATCAGAAGCTGTACAACCATTTTCAGTAACTGTCCATTTGAAAGTATTTGAACCTTTACCTAAATCTATCACTTTAGTATTGTAAGCAGAAGAAGTAACAATAACACCATAACCACCTTCTAAACTCCAAACACCTACACCGGTAGTAACACTTCCGGCCAATCGAGTTGTATCAATACAAATATTTTGGTTCAAACCGGCATTTAATAAAATTGAATCGTTGGTAATAACTACCAAATCTTCGCCTTTACATAAACCATCGGTAACAGTCCATTTGAAAGTATTGTTTCCAATATTTAATTGACTAACATTTGTAATATGAGAATTAACATTACTGAAAGCACCATTACCACCTTGAACCGTCCAAGCCCCCGTAGCGGTAGAACTTATCGTAGCAGGATTTGTAGCACTTAAGCTCGAAGAGTTTCCGCATTCGTGCTTGTCAATACCGGCGTTTACAGTAATTTTTTCGTTTGTAATAATTACATCGCTATAATTAGAACAACCGTTTTCAAAAATTGTCCATCTAAATTTATTAGCACCTAAACTTAAATTCGTTACAGTTGAATTGTATTTAGAAGGAGTTGTAACGATAGAAGAACCACTAATTATAGACCATTGACCGATGCCTGAAGTTGGGTCTGCCGAAAGGATAGTAAAATTATCACAAACCGAACGGTCAACACCGGCAACAGCTATTATCGAATTATTTGTAATAACAATTGTAGAGTCATAAGAACAAGCATTTTTAGTAACTGTCCACTTAACGGTATTACCACCTACACTTAAACCCGAAATTAGTGAATTGTAAACATTTGCATTGGTAATTACACCCGAACCGCCTTCAACCGTCCAAACTCCTGCGCCTTCAATTGGGTCGATAGCTACTAAATTAAATACATCTGTACAGATAGCAGTATCGCCATGGGTAATTTCGGCAAGCGAAGGTAAATCGTTGGTGATTATTACATCGTCAAAAGCAACGCAATCGCCTTTAGTAACCGTCCAACGCAAAGTATTATTACCTTTAGACAGATTTGTTACCAAAGCATTATTGTTAAGAATATTTCCTATAAGAGCAGTACCCGTAGGAACAGACCATTTACCAACAGCACCGGCAGTAGGCATAAATGCAGCAAGCGTAGCCGAAGTAGAACAAACAGCTTGGTCGTTACCGGCATTTGCACTTACCGTGTTATTGGTTATTTCAATAGTTGTATCAGAAATACAACCGTTGTTATTTACAGTCCATTTGAAAATATTTTTACCTGCACTTAAATTGGCTGTTGTAACATAAGAAGTAGGATCAGTTACCGAACCCGAACCTCCAATTACACTCCACAAACCTTTGCTGTCGCCAATTATTGGTTTCACGGCAAGTAAACTGTAAACATTTGAACAAGTGCTGTCGTTTTCACCAACAATAGCTTCAGAAGGCTGATTATTAATAATTTCAACTTCGTCAAAAGCAGAGCAACCATCTTTAAAAATTGTCCAACGGAATACATTTACACCATTTCCTAACGCAGTAACATTGGTATTGAAAACAGTTTCATTTGCAAAAGTACCTTGTCCTACAACAACTTCCCATTCACCAATTCCGGGAGCAGGATTTGAAGCACTTAAAGTAGCATTGTCTTCGCAACGAGTTTTATCAATACCGGCATTAGCAACAACCGATTTATTTGTAATAATCACGTCATCGTAATCAGAACAACCGTTATCGGAAATAGTCCAACGGAAAGTATTGCTTCCATTAGGAATAGATACCACAGTAGAATTGTAAAGCGAAGTGGTAACAATAACAGCCGAACCAGAGCCTATTTTAGACCATGCACCGGTAGCAGTTCCAAGTGGAACATTACCCTCTAAGAAGGTAGTAGAAGAACAAATTAGTTTATCATTTCCTGCATCAGCAGAAACTTTATTATTTGTAATGATTACATTATCAGAAGCCGAGCAACTGTTTTTAGTAACTGTCCAAACGAAAGTAGTTTTACCTGCTTCTAAATTACGAGCTATCGTTTCAAAAGCTGAAGTATTATCAATACTTGCAAAACCACCCGAAATAGACCATGTACCTATTCCCGGAGCTGGATTTGGTGATTTTAAGAAAATAGTATCAACACAAATGCTTTGCTCAGAAGTTACGGTATTTACAACAAATGAATTGTTTGTAATGCTTAACACATCTGAAGAAGTACAAACACCATTCGTAATAGTCCATTGGAAAGTATTTGAACCTGCTTGTAAATCGGTAACCGTAGTATTGAATTGAGTATCGTTTGCAATAATACCATTACCACCTACAATTGTCCACTTACCTGTACCTTTATCAGGTTTATCGGAAGTTAAGTTGGCATAATTATTACAAGTTGCTATATCGCTACCTACAATAGCAGCCGAAGGCGAATTATTTGTAACAGTAACATAAGCAACAGCATTACAACCATTTCGAGTTACAGTCCATTTAAAACGATTTAGTCCATCTTGTAAATTTGTTACCGCAGTATTGTATAAAGTAGTATTTTGAATAACACCCGTACCTATATCAACAGTCCAAACACCTTGTCCGGCAGTGCTTAAAGGAGCAGCAAGAGTAGAATAATTGGTACAAACTTCTTGATTTGGTCCGGCACTTACAGAGAAAGTGTTGTTATTAATTACAACTTTATCAGTAGATACACAACCATTTTTAGAAATTGTCCATTCAAAAGTATTAGAACCAACACTTAAATTTGAAACATCAGTAACATTATTTAAACTGTTAAGAATAACAGCACTACCTCCACTGATTAATGTCCATTTTCCTGTTCCTTGAATTGGAGTGTTACCAGTTAAAGTTGCATTTGTAGCACAAACGATTTGGTCAGCACCGGCATTAGCAACTGTTGGCATTTCATTCCAAATAGAAACTTCATCATAAGCGGTACAACCATTTTCTAAAACAGTCCAACGGAAAGTATTCAAACCGGCTTTCAGATTGGTAACCGGAGAATTGTATAAAGTTGGAACTGAAATAACTGATGAACCTGAAACTTGTGTCCAAAGTCCTGTTCCTGCTGTACCATTCAAAACATCTTGATTGTTACAAATATGTTTATCAATACCGGCATCAACAGTAAATGTATTGTTATTAACAATTACTTGGTCTGAAGATACGCAACCGTTTTTAGTGATTGTCCATTGGAAAGTATTCGCACCAACTTGTAAATTATTTACTATAGAAACATTTTGAGAAGGAGTATTGATTACTACACCGCCGCCACTTAACAATGACCATACACCCGTTCCTTCGATAGGAGTATTTCCCGCCAAGGTAGTTGTGTTTGTACAAATGTTTTCATCAGTACCGGCATCAGCAATTGTAGGTTGATTATTAGTGATATTAACATCGTCGCTAAAAGTACAACCGTTTTTAGAAACCGACCATCTGAATACATTGTTATCAGCACTCATGCCGGTAACTGTTGTATTGTGCAAAGTAGTCGTAGTAATATTAGAAACACCTTGTATTATCGACCATGCTCCTATTCCACCGGCAATAACTTGACCGTTTAAGGTTACGTTATCCACACACAATACTTTGTCAATGCCAGCATTTACGGTAAACGAATTATTTACAATTGTTACAGTATCGGCAGAAGTACAAGTGTTGTTGGTAATAGCCCAGCTAAATTTATTGATACCTGCACTCAAATTGGCTTGCGTGTTGTATAATAAATCATTCACTACATTACCCGAACCTGCTGTAACAGTCCAACGTCCTGTTCCAATGCTTGGCTGATTTCCATTTAATTGGATAGAGTTTACACAAACTCCGGGTTTATCGGCACCAGCATAAGCTACGGTTGGAGCATCATTTACAATATTTACATCGTCAGAATCAACACAACCGTTTTTACTGATTGTCCAAGTGAAAGTATTCAAACCTTCATCGAGTCCGGTAACTTGAGTATTGTAAAGAGTTGAATGAGTGAAAATTCCATTTCCGTAAGAAACAGTCCATTCTCCAACACCACCAGTAATTAATGGATTATCAGCACCTATCAAATCAACTTTATTTTCACAAACAACTTGGTCATTTCCGGCTTGAACGGTAAATGTATTGTTATAAATCCAAACTTCGTCTTCAGAAGAACAAACTCCTTTAGTGATAGTCCATTTGAATTTATTAGCAGCACCCAAATTGCGAACGGTAGTGCTAAATGAATTTGAATTGTCGATAATAGCACCGCCACTTGTTACAGTCCAAGAACCTACACCGTCTCCGGGTAAATTACCATTAATAGTAGAAACATCGGTACAAATATTTTTGTCAGAACCGGCATCGGCAGTAAGTGGCGAATTATTATTTATGATAACATCGTCAGAATTTACGCAGCCTTTTTTAGAAATAGTCCAGCGGAAAATATTTTCACCTCTATCTAAGTTATTTACAAGAGAATTGTATAATGTATTATTAGCTATAACAGCCGAAGGAGCAGAAACTTTTGTCCAAACACCTGTACCTCCAACGCCCGGATTTTCACCTTCGAGATTTGTTGTATTGACACAAATATTTTGGTCGTTTCCTGCGAAAGTTACAAATGAATTGTTTGTAATTAAGATTTCATCGTAAAGAGAGCAACCATTGTTTGTAATAGTCCAACGGAATGTGTTATTATCAGGACCTAAAGTAACTTGAGTATTGAAAGCAGAAGGAGTAATTACACTACCCGTTCCGGTAACTTTCGACCAAACACCTGTTCCAATTGTAGGTTGATTTCCTGCCAAAGTATGAGTATTAACACAAACAGCCACATTGGTACCGGCATCAGATACATCAGGTAGATTATTGATTACCGTTACGTTGTCTTCAAATGTACAACCATTTTTAGTTATAGTCCATTTGAAAATGTTAGCACCTTGAGCTAAATTAGTAACCTTAGTATTTGTAATAGAAACGTTTTCAATAAAAGTACTACCTGTAACTGTTGTCCAGCGACCATAACCCGGATTAGGATTGGCACCTGATAAAATTACAGTATCGGTACATTGAGTTACATCATTACCTGCGTTTGCAACAAAAGCATTATTTGTAATTGTAACTTGGTCTGAAGTAGAACAGCCATTATTTGTAATCGTCCAAGTAAATATGTTTGTACCTGCATCTAAATTACGAACAACAGTATTATATAGATTTGAATTAACAATCAAAGCTCCCGAAATTGGATTCACTTTTGACCATAATCCTGTTCCAATACTTGGGTTGTTGGCTTGTAAAACCACAGTATCAACACAAATTCCGACATCTCCGCCAGCGTTAGCAATTGTAGGATAATTATTGGTTATATTCACTTCGTCAAAAGCAGAACAACCATTTTTATTTACAGTCCAACGATAAGTATTAATTCCCGGATTTATATCTCTAACCCATGAAGTATTAGAACTAATATCGTCAAAAGTTCCTAAACCAACTAAAGTAGTCCAAGTTCCTGTACCCGTACCGGCAGTTTGACCAGCCAATTGAATTTCATCACCACAAACAGCTTGGTCAACTCCCGCGCTTATTGTAAATGAATTATTTATAATTGTTACATCGTCTGATAAACCACAACCGTTATTTGTAATTGTCCAACGGAAAACATTATTTCCAGAACCTAAATTTACCAACGAATTATAAGCAGTTGGAGTTACAACTGAGCCTGTACCAATTATTTTTGACCAGTTACCACTTCCAATAGTTGGTTGGCTACCAAACAAACTCTCAGTATTTGAACATAAAGTTTTATCAGTACCCGCATTTGGAACATCGGGTAAATTATTAATTACAGTAACATCATCGGCACTTGTACAACCGTTTTTAGAAATTGTCCAACGGAAAATATTTGCACCTTGTGCTAAATCGGAAACCGTAGGATTGTTAATAGAAATATCGGAAATAGTTGTAGAAGATTTAGCCGTAACAATAGACCAACGACCGTATCCCGGTGCAGCACTTGCTCCTAATAAGGATACATTATCAGCACACTGTACGACATCAGTTCCTGCATTTGCCACAAACGAATTGTTTGTTATCGTTACTTGGTCAGCAGTAGAACAGCCACTATTAGAAATTGTCCAAGTAAATGTATTTGGACCGGAATCTAAATGACGAACAACCGAATTATAATTATTTTGAGAAACAATGATAGCACTTGATGTTGGATTCACTTTAGTCCATACTCCATTTCCAATTATAGGATTATTAGCTTGAAGAACAACAGTATCAACACAAACTCCAACATCAAAACCGGCATTTGCAACAGTAGGATAATTATTAGAAATATTTACTTCGTCATAGAACGTACAACCATTTCGAGTTACAGTCCAACGATAGGTATTACCACCCGGATTTATACCTCTTACCCAAGTTGTATTTAAAGTACTTTCGTCAAAAGTACCTAAACCAATTGGAATAGTCCAGTTGCCAATACCGCCTACACCAGGGTCTTGAGCAGCTAATTGGATTTCATTTCCACAAACAGCTTGATCAACACCGGCATTAATAGTAAATGAATTATTTACAATAGTTACATCATCATACAAACTGCAACCGTTATTTGTTATCGTCCAACGGAATACATTATTTCCAGTACCTAAATTTACAGCAGAATTGTAAGCCGCAGGTGTTACAACAGAACCAGTACCAATGGTTTTTGTCCATATACCAGTACCAATTGTAGGTTGATTAGCAAATAAGTTTTCTGAATTAGAACAAACTGTTTCATCTGAACCTGCATTAGGAACATCGGGTAAATCATTAATAATGGTTACATCATCAGCACCCGTACAACCATTTTTAGTAATTGTCCAACGGAAAATATTAGCTCCTTGACGTAAATTATTAATTTTTGTATTATTTATAGAAATATCATCAATAACAGTAGTAACATCTGCTGTAACAATCGACCAACGACCGTATCCCGGTGCAGGATTAGCACCTAATAAAACAACAGAATCTGAACATTGAGTAACATCTGTACCAGCATTTGCTACAAAAGCATTGTTCGTAATTGTAACTTGGTCTGAAGTTGAACATGCACCATTTTGAATAGTCCAAGTAAATGTATTAGGTCCGGGTTCTAAAGTTTTAACTACCGAATTATAACTATTTGGAGTTAAAATATTAGCAGATGATAATGGATTTACTTTTGCCCATGTTCCAACACCAATTGATGGATTATTTCCTTGTAAAACAGCAGAATCAATACATACTCCGAAATCTAAACCTGCATTGGCTATTGAAGGATAATTATTTGTAACATTAACATCGTCTGTTGCAATACAACCACCTTTACTAACTGTCCAAGTAAATGTATTTAAACCGGTTGCAATACTTCTAACCCATGTATTATGCGTAGAAATATTATCAAAAGTTCCTGTACCATTACCAATAGACCAAGTACCAATACCAGTTCCAGCATCTTGTGCTGCTAACTGTATTTCATCGCCGCATACCGATTGGTCCACTCCTGCACTTACAGTAAATGAATTATTTACAATTGATACTTCATCATACAAACTACAACCGTTATTTGAAATAGTCCAACGGAATACGTTGT
>DYNN01000035.1:16255-29365 GCA_020721045.1 Thiomargarita sp.
CTGTTGATAATGGATCTACTTTTGTCCACAAACCTGTTCCAATGGTTGGATTGTTTCCTTGTAATACGATTGTATCGATACAAATTCCTTTATCCGAACCCGCATTAGCTACCGTTGGATAGTTATTTGTTATATCTACATTATCGCTTGCATTACAACCGTTGCGTGTTACTGTCCAAGTAAATGTATTTAAGCCCGGACTCAACGAACGTACCCATGTATCATTTCCTGTTAATGCATCAAAACTTCCTGCTCCGATAGATACAGTCCAAGCTCCTGTGCCGGTTCCGGCATCTTGTGCTGCTAACTGTATTTCATCGCCGCATACCGATTGGTCTGAACCCGCATTGATTGTAAAGGAATTATTTGATATTGAGACTTCATCATACAAACTACAACCGTTATTTGAAATAGTCCAACGGAATACGTTGTTACCTACTCCCAAATTAACTGTCGAATTGTATGCACTTGGGGTTACTACTGAACCCGTTCCGATTGCTTTTGTCCATAAGCCTGTTCCGATTACCGGCTGACTGGCAAACAAACTTTCTGTGTAAGCACAAACCGTTTTATCAACGCCTGCATTCGGTACATCTGGTAAATTATTTACTACCGTTACATCATCTGAACTGGTACAACCGTTTTTACTGATTGTCCAACGGAAAATATTTGCTCCTTGTGCCAAATCAATTACTTTGCTATTGTACAAACTATTTGTTACAATAGTTGTTGATACATCGGCAGTTACAATTGACCATGCGCCTGTTCCCGGACTTGGGCTGGCTCCTAATAATCTTACTGTATCGGCACACAAAGTTACATCAGTGCCGGCGTTCGCTACAAACGAATTGTTTGTTATCGTTACTTGGTCTGTAGTTGAACAACCATTGTTTGTTATTGTCCATGTAAAGGTATTTGGTCCCGGTTTCAACGCTCTTACTACTGTATTGTAAGCATTTGAACTTACGATTTGAGCTGTTGATAATGGATCTACTTTTGTCCACAAACCTGTTCCAATGGTTGGATTGTTACCTTGTAGGTCAACAGAATCGGCACAAACACCTCTATTAAGACCAGCATTTGCAACAGTAGGATAATTATTTGTAATATCTACATTATCACTTGCACTACAACCATTGCGAGTTACTGTCCAAGTAAATGTATTTAATCCCGGATTTAAAATACGTACCCATGTATCATTTTGAGTGAATTCATCAAAAGTACCAGCACCTAAAGCGGTTGTCCATTGCCCCGTTCCAGTTCCGGCATCTTGACCGGCAAGCTGAACTTCATCGCCACAAACTACTTGGTTAACACCTGCACTAATAATAAATGAATTATTAACAATGGTAACGTCATCGTACAGACTACAACCATTATTGGTTATTGTCCAACGGAACTCATTATTACCACTACCAAGTATTACAGAAGAATTGTAATTATTTGGAGCAGAAACAGAACCCGAACCGATAGTTTTTGACCAAACTCCATTACCAATAGTAGGTTGACTACCATTTAAAGTTTCTGAATTTGCACAAACATTTTTATCAGCTCCAGCATTTGGAACATCAGGAAGATTATTAATAACAGTTACATCGTCTGAACTTACACAACCATTTTTAGAAATCGTCCAACGGAAAATGTTAGCACCTTGAACTAAATTTTTTACAACAGTATTCCGTAAAGAAGGAGTAACAATACTTGTACTTCCGAATACAGTAGTCCAAAGACCGGTACCCGGAATTGGATTAGCACCAGCTAATACAACGGTATCGGCACAATGAGTAATATCAAGTCCAGCATTTGCAACAAACGAGTTATTTGTTATTGTTACTTGGTCAGAAGTTGAACAACCGTTGTTTGAAATTGTCCAAATAAATGTATTCGGACCTGGGTCTATATTCCTAACAATAGTATTAAATTTTGAAGGCGAAACAATATTAGCCGCAGAAATTGGATTTACTTTAGTCCATTGACCTGAACCAATTATTGGGTTGTTAGCCTGAAGAACAATCGTATCAACGCAAACACCTTTATCTATACCGGCGTTTGCAACGGTTGGATAACTATTTACAACATTTACTTCATCAAAGAAAATGCAACCATTTCTATTAATTGTCCAACGTAAAGTATTAGTACCCGAATTAAGATTTCTAACCCAAGTATTATTTAAAGTTTGAGTATCAAAAACTCCATTTCCAATAGGGATAGACCATGTTCCGGTTCCGGTAAGTGGGTCTTCGCCCGAAAGTTGTATTTCGTTACTACAAATATTTTGGTCAATTCCGGCATCTACCGAGAATGAATTGTTCAAAATAGTAACATTATCACTTAATTCACAACCACTATTAATTACAGTCCATTTCAAGATATTTGTACCTTCACTCAAATTGCGAACTGTTGCATTTGATTTGGTAAGACTTGAAACAACGCCTGAACCAACAGAAACCGACCATGAAGCTGTACCGATAATAGGTTGATTAGCAGATAAAACAGCGGTATCAATACAAATATTCAAATCTAATCCTGCATTTGGAGCAGTTGGGTTGTTGTTCGTTATAACAACATCGTCAAATTTAGTGCAATTGTTATTTGTAACTGTCCAACGGAAAGTGTTTCCTCCTTGAGCTAAATTAGTAACTGGCGTTACATTATTAGTAGGAGTAGTAATAAAACCATTTCCCGATTGAATAGTCCAAGCACCTGTACCGGTTGTAGGAGCGTTCAAAGTTGTAGAATTTCCGCAAAGGGTTGCATCTAAACCTGCATCGGCAATGAACGAATTATTTGTTACGGTTATTGTACTTTCAGATGAACAAATGTTATTGGTGATAGTCCATTTAAAAGTATTTGCAGATGTACCTAAATTTGTAATTTGTGTATTAAATATAGAAGGATTAACAATAGTAGAAGTACCACCACCTACTTTAGACCAAACACCTGTACCATAAACCGGATTGTTTGCATACATTACAATATTATCGATACAAACAGCAGTATCAGCACCGGCAACAGCCGTTGTTGGTTTATAATTATATACTAAAATTTCGTCACTTACGGTACAACCATTTTTAGTAATCGTCCAGAAGAACGAATTAATACCTTGTTGTAATCCGGTTATATTAGTTGTTGAAGTTGCAGCAGAAGCAATGACACCCGTTCCCTGTCCGTTAGTCCAATTACCAATTCCCGGTGCAGGATTATCGCCTGTTAATGTTGCAGTGCTTGTACACAAAGTTTTATCGGCACCCGCGCTAACATCGAAGGAATTATTAGTAATTGTAACTGTAGAAGAGTCAGCGCAATTAGCAGATGAGATTTTCCACTTGAATACATTAATACCTCTACCTACATTAGTTACTTGAGAATTAAATTTGCTTGGAGTAGTTACATTAGCACTTCCAGAAAGAACCGACCAAATACCTGTTCCAAAAGTAGGATTGTTACCATCTAAAGTAGCAATACTAACACAAATATCTTGAGGCGAACCTGCTAAAGAAGCTGTTGGTAAATCATTTGTAATTTCTACCACATCGTCATCTGTACAATTATTATAGGAAACAGACCATTTAAAAGTATTTTTTCCATTACCTAAAACAACAGCAGAGCTGTTTAAAGATGGAGTGGTTACAGTACCTGTACCACCTTCAATAGTCCATAATCCAGAAGCGGCAATATTTGGTAAAGTACCGGTTAAATTGAATGTAGATGCACAAAGTATTTTGTCATCTCCGGCAGAAATTGTAAATGAATTATTTGTAATTTCAACATCATCTACAGAAGAACAAGCACCATTTGTAATCGTCCATCTAAATTTATTTGTACCATTTCCTAAGTTTTGTACTTCAGTAGAAGCTAAATTAGCATTTACAAAATCGCCTGCACCACCTACTCTCGACCATTGTCCTACACCAATAGAAGGTACATTTGCCGAAAGAGTAGCTGAAGTAGTACAAATTGTATCATTAACACCAGCGTTAGAAACCGTAGGCAAACTATTGATAATATCTACTTCATCAAATTTTGTACAACCGTCTTGGGTTACCGTCCACCTCAAAGTAGTAGTTCCTTGAGCTAAACTTGTAATTTGTGTATTGTATTTTGTAGATGAAACAATTGTAGCAGAACCAACTGCCGGTATTGTCCAAACACCTGTTCCTGTTGTAGGATTACTACCATTTAAAGCTGTAAAATTTTGACACAAATTAGTTTGGTCGGCACCAGCACTCACAAAGAATGAATTATTAGTAATAGTAACATCATCATAATTAACGCAACCATTTCCTGCCACTATCCAGCGGAATATATTTGCACCAGAAACCAAACCCGTAACAGCCGAATTGTATTTTGTAGGAACAGAAACAACACCCGTACCAACCAAAGTTGTCCATGTACCGGTTCCAATGATTGGTTGAACGGCTAACAAATTGGTATTCGATGTGCAAACTGGCTTATCAACACCAGCATCAGCAAGTACAGAATTGTTTGTAACGCTCACTACATCAGAAGCATTGCAACCATTTTTAAATACAGTCCAACGGAAAGTATTTGTACCGGAATTCAAATTTGAAACCTGAGTATCGTATTTGGTAGCCGAAACAAAAACACCGTTACCACTAACCAAACTCCACATACCTGTACCACCCGAAGGAACATTACCTTGTAAAATGGTATCGGTACTACATGTTGAAATGTTATCACCAGCTTCTACATAAACTTGATTGTTTGTAACATTTACATCATCAAATTTAGTACAACCTTTTGCAGTAACAGTCCAAACAAAAGCATTTAAGCCCGGAGATAAATTGGTTACCGAAGTTATATAATTATTTGAATTAACAATAATACCACTTGCACCACTTGTTTGTATCCATGAACCAGTTCCGGCTACATCTATCGTTAAAGGATTAGTACCACGCAATGTTGTATCGGAAGAACAAACCGTAACATCAGAACCGGCATTTACTACAAATGAATTGTTTATAACATTAACAAACGATTCTGAAGTACAACCATTTTCGGTAACTGACCATTTAAAAGTATTATCAGGACCAATACTCCTTACAACGGTATTATAATTAGTAGCATTATCAAAAATACCCGCACCATTATCTACCGACCACAAACCAGTACCTGCTCCGGGATCATTCGCATTTAAAGTAACAAAATCAACACAAACAGGATTAGTTACTGTACCTGCATCAGCAACAACAGAATTATTTGTTATTACTACATCGTCAGAGAATGTACAAGTATTCTGAGTAACCGTCCAAGTAAATTTATTGGCACCTACATTCAAATTTGAAACATCGGTAGTTGGGAAAGTAGAATTATCTATAATAACACCTACAGAATTAATAGTCCATTTGCCAGTACCACTACCAACCGGACTACCAAATAAAGTATAAGTATCGCTACAAACATCGTTGTCAGGACCGGCATTTACAACAAATGAATTATTTGTTATTGTAACCAAATCTTGATTTACACAACCATTTCCTTTAACAGTCCATTTGAATGTACTTGCCAAACCTTGTCCTAAACCAGTAACTGCACTATTAAAAGAGGTAGGAGTAGTAATGGTAGCAAAACCACCTTCCAATGTCCAGACACCAGTACCCGGCGCAGGATTATTACCTGCCAAACTGGTACCACTTGAACAAATCGATTTATTTTCACCGGCATCGGCAATTACAGAATTATTCGTTACCGTTACATAAGTAGAATCGGCACAACCATTTCCTTCAACTTTCCATTTGAAAGTATTGCCACCAAAACTTACATTTGTAACAGATGTATTATATAAAGTTGGATTAGTAAATGTAGCAGAACCTGCTGTTACAGACCAATGTCCTATACCACCTAACGAATAAGTTGGATTGTTAGGGTCGGCAGCAGACATTACTGTATCATTTGAGCATATTACAACATCACTTCCCGCATTTACATAAACAGCATTATTGGTAACTATTACTTCATCGGTAGCTACGCAAGTTGTTGGACCACTTACTTTTGTTACTGTCCAACTAAAATAATTCTGACCGGGAGCTAAACCGGTTACTTCTGTATTATATTGTGTAGAAGAAACAATAGTTACAGTTGGAGAAGTTGTTGACCATTCACCACCAGCAACATTATTTGCAACTAATTGTGTAGAATTTTTACATAAAATTTTATCAACTCCGGCTGAAGCCTGAACAGAATAATTATTTACAACCACCTCATCAGAAGCTGAACAAGTAGTCAAATTATTAGTAATAGTCCAACGGAAACTATTTGAACCTTGGCTTAATCCGGTAATTTGTGAATTATAAGCCGAAACGGTAACAATTGTTCCAGAACCCAATGTTCTTGTCCAAACACCTGTTCTATTTGCTCCCGGTATTTCACCATTCAAAGTGGCTGAATTTGCACACGCATTTTGGTCTATACCGGCATTAATTGTAAAGGCATTATTTAAAACAACCACATCGTCATAACCCGAACAAGTTGTTACGGTATTTGTTTTGGTCCATCGGTATAAGTTCGATGCACCTATTGAATTTACTTGCGTAGAACTATTTGCAACAGTAACAAAAGTACCCGAACCACCTTGAACCGACCACAAACCTGTTTCATTGGCATCAAGAGCAGTACCATTCAAAACGGCACTGTTGGTACATACATTTTGCTGTAAACCCGCATCAACAACTACTTGATTATTAGTAATCAATACGTTATCGGAATTAGAACAACCATCTTTTGAAACAGTCCAAGTAAATTGACTTGCACCGGCAGGTAAACCAGTTACCCAAGTATCATTTTGAGTTGAATTCTGAATTATGGCAGTGTTTCCAACTAATTTAGACCAAGAACCTGAACCACCGGCTAAATTATTTCCATTCAATTGTACTTCGTTTACACAAACAGACTTATCACCACCAGCAATAGCTTGTACCGATTTATTTGTAACTTGAATATTATCAGAAGAAGAACAACCACTTAGGGCATCAGTTACCGTCCAAGTGAAAATATTTACACCTTGTCCTAAACTTGTAACATTTGCTATATTACTTAAAGAATTATCAATAATTCCGGCTCCGGCTTGTAAAGTCCAACGACCTATAAAAGGTGTTGGGTCGTTAGCCGAAATTTCAGCGTTTGAAACACAAACGGATTTATCGCCACCAGCTACAGCAGTAACGGCGTTATTGGTAATCACAACATTAGAAGAGTCAGCACACGAATTATGAGTTATTTTCCATTTCAAAGTATTTGCTCCAACGCCTAATCCTGAAACAACCGTATTATTCAAACTTGGATTTACAAAACTTCCAGAACCACTTACGATAGACCATTTTCCAGAACCAATAGCTGGCAAATTACCATTTAAAGTATAACTTGAAACACAAATACTTTCATTTGAACCAGCAATAGAAGCCGTTGGAGAATCATTTGTTATATTTGCAAAATCAACATCTGTACAACCGTTTCTGGTTTCAGTCCAACGGAATGTATTTATACCTTTACTCAAATTTGTAACAGCAGAAGAAGGAGAAGTTGAATTTGTTACAAGAGCCGTACCGGCAGTAGCAACCCAAACGCCAGTACCTCCTAAAGAAGCAGGGTCTGGAGCAGCAAGATTGGCAGTTGTTCCACAAACTATGTTATCAAGTCCGGCTTGTGTATCAAATTCATTATTAAATATTTCAACATCTTTATAGTCAGAACAACCATTTGCAGTTACTGTCCAACGGAAACGATTTGCACCACGCTCTAAATTTGTAACAGGAGAATCGAATTGAGTTGAATTTGTAACCAAAGAAGTACCACCATCAAGAACAGTCCAAATACCTACACTTGGAGCAGCCGAAACGGCATTTAATGTAGTAGTTGAAGTACAAACATCAGGATTAGTACCTACATTGGCGGTAACTGTATTATTTGTAACGGTAACTTCTTTAAAATCACTACAACTACTTCCAGTAACTGTCCAACGGAAACGATTTGCACCTAAATTCAAATTCGTTACATTGGTAAAATAATTTGCTGGAGAATCAATATTACCAGCACCAGAAGCTACAGTCCAAACACCAGTATTAGGAGCAGGGTCGGCAGCAGTTAATGTTGTGAAGTTTTGGCATAAAGCCTTATCTCCTCCAGTAATAGAAGCATTAACAGAGTTATTAACAATAACAACTGTTGCAGAATCGCTACAAGTATTTTTAATTACTTTCCAACGATAAGTATTTGAACCTAAACCAATATTATTTACAAAAGTATTATTTACAGAAGAAGAAACAAAAGTACCCGAACCGCTTACTATTTTCCAAATACCAACTCCACCTGTTCCGGGGTTACTACCCTGCAATTGATAAGTATTTGTACATAAATTTTGATTTGTTCCGGCAGATACCACTGGAACTTTATTATTAGTTATCAAAACCGTAGCAGAAGAAGTACAACCATTTTGAGTTACATTCCATTCAAATTCGTTCACACCTTGGTTCAAACCCGAAACCGTTGTGTTATGACTATTCACATTGGCAATTGTACCAGCACCTTGCAAAGCTATCGGATTCCAAGAGCCAACTCCTGTTAATGGATTGTCGGCTGTTAATTCGGTTGTATTATCGCAAACTACTTTATCCGTTCCGGCTGAAGTAGTAAAAGAATTATTACTTATTACAACTTCATCAAAAGAAGAACAATCAGTATTGCTTACAGTCCAACGGAAAACAGTATTACCTTCGGGTAAATCTGTTATATCGGTTACAAAATTATTTGAGCTAACAATTATAGCTTGCGCAGAAGAAGTTGTCCAAACTCCTGAGGCAGGAATTGGATTGGCTACGGTCAAAGTAGCAGTAGTTCCGCAAACTACTTGGTCAATTCCGGCATTGGCTACTACAGAATTATTACTAATAATTACATCAGCATCGTCCACGCAGCCATTTTGAGTTACTGTCCATCTGAAAGTATTTGTACCTTGATTTAATCCGGTAACTAACGTATTTGGGCTTGTAGATGTAGCAATAGTACCAGTAGTACTAATCGGCGACCATACTCCGGTGCCTGTACCTGCTGAACCATTTAAGGTTGTAGAATTTGAACAAACTGTTTTGTTTACACCAGCGTTAGCCGTAAAAGTATTATTAACAACATTAATATCATCTTCATCCCAGCAAGAAGCGTTTTCAACTCTCCAAACAAAAGAGTTTCCTCCTTGGTCTAAGCCGGTTATTGCAGTTGTAAAGTTTGTACTATTAGCAATATTTGCAGTAGCACCCACACTTACCCAGAAGCCTGTTGCTCCACCAACTTCTAAACTTGGGTCATTTGCTGTTAATGTATTATCGTTTGTACAAGAAATAAAATCAGCACCTGCGTTTGCGTGTACCGTATTGTTTGTAATTACAATTGTATCACGAGCAACACAAGTAATTCCGACTTCGGTAATTGAAACATTCCAAACAAATTTGTTAGGAACAGAATTTCCTAAACCTACAATTACACCATTATGAGCAAAATTATCAGGAGTTACAGTACCCAAACCATTGGGTCTTGTCCAAACACCTGTACCTAAAGAAGGATTATTGGCATTTAAAGTATATGTATCCGTACAAATAGAAATGGAAGCAAGTCCGGCATCGGCATTAACACGATTATTTTTAATAATCATATCATCAAACAAACTGCAACCGGTTTTAGAAATTGTCCAACGCAATGTATTTTCACCAACTGCTAAGTTATTTACAGTTGCTAAATTATAAGAAGTACTATTTGAAATAATTCCCGAACCATTTTGAATAGTCCAGTTTCCAGTTTCGCCTGTTCCGGGTTGATTTGCATTTAAACTTGCAAAATCGTTACAAACAATTTGGTCAGAAACCGTAATTGGAGTAGTAGGCGTAATATTAGTAATAATAACTTCTATTGAGTCTGAACAACTATTTTCGGTAACTTTCCATTTAAAAACGTTGTCCCCTTTATTCAAATTGGTTACTAACGAATTATATAAAGTTGGGCTTTGAACAGAAGAGCTACCTGTAGTAACTGTCCAACGACCTGTTGCACCCACATTCAAAGGCAAAGCATTCAAATTTAAAGATGTACCACAAACTGTTTGGTCTGCAACATCTACAATATCAAGATAATTATTGGTAACTACCAATTCATCGGAAGAGATACAACCGTTATGAGTTACCGTCCAGTAAAAATTGTTTACACCGGGTCCCATTCCGGTAACGGTGGTATTGTTTTGCGAAATACTTGCAATAAAACCAGTACCAGTAGTACTCCAAACACCCGTTCCTACGGCAGGAGCATCGGCAGTAATGGAAGCATTATTAGAACAAACTACTTTATCATCACCGGCTTTTGCAACCGAAGGCGAATTGTTGGTTATTGTAACATAAGCAATTGCAGTACAGCCATTTTTATTAACAGTCCAGCTTAAAGTATTTGGACCTTTCGACAAATTACTTACCGTAGTATTGTATTTAGTATCGTTTACAAAAGAACCGGTACCACTACTAACTACCCAGGTACCTATTCCATCGGGAGCAGTTGCAGCAAGAACAGTATTATCGGCACAAACCAATTGGTCTGTTCCGGCATTGGCAGTAATGGAGTTGTTTGTTATTTCTACTAAATCGGTAGAAGTACAACCTTGATGGTTTACAACCCATTCAAAAGTATTTAAACCAATGGCTAAACCGGTTGCAGGTGTATTATATAAAGAAGGAGTAGTAACACTTCCCGAACCCAAAACATTCCACTGTCCGGTTGCACCATTAGCCACAGCTACTGGGTCTATCGGATTCGCTGCCAAAACAAGGTTATCCACACAAATATTTTGGTCTGCTCCAGCAAAAGCCTGAACATAATTATTGGTTACTTCAACAATATCGTCACTTGAACAAGTTCCTTTTGTAACAGTCCAACGGAAACTGTTGATACCAAATTGTAAATTATTTATAGCAGTATTATAAAGACTATTGGTAATAATAAACGCTGGAGTTCCATTGGGTGTCCAAAGACCGGTTGCACCACTTGGAGCCGGATTTACGGCTGCTAAAGTCGGATTGCTTATACAAGTTGCAAAATCAGCACCCGCATTCGGATTTACCGTATTATTTGTAATAACTAAAGTATCGGTAGAAAAACACAGTGCTTTTGTTATTTTCCAAACGTATTTATTAATATCGGGGTTCATTCCCACTACAACTGTACTTACTGCCGTAGGAGTAGAAATAACACCACCACCACTGGCTATAGACCACTGTCCGCTTTCGCCAGTTGACCAGAGATTTCCATTTAAAGTAGTATTATTTGAACAAGAAATTTTATTAACCTCAACATTAGCAATTGTAGGCTGGTTATTTGTTGCAATAACTTCATCAAAATCAGTACAACCATTCCAACTAACAGTCCAGCGTAGCGTATTTGCTCCTTTAGCCAAATTATTAACTACAGTTGTACTCAATGAAGCAGTTACAGGAGAACCACTACCCACTGGAATAGTCCACATACCTGTACCCGGAGAAGCACTGGTTGCATTCATGGTAATAGTACCATTACAAGTTTCAAGTGGGAAACCGCCAGCATTTGCAAATACTTGATTATTCGTAATTATAACAGTATCACGAGCTTCGCAACCACCTTGAAGAACTTTCCATTCGTATTCGTTTTCACCCGATGCTAAACCTGTAATCAAAGAATTTCTTAAAGTAGAATTAACAATAGAACCACCGCCTCTTATCAAAGTCCACTCACCTATTCCGGTTACGTGTAATTGAGCATCAAGGGTATATGTACCATCGCAAGTTGCATCATCAACATTGGCATTGGTTGTAAAATAATTATTGGTAACAATCATTTCATCTATGGCAGAACAAATACCTCTTCTTACTGTCCAACGGAAACGATTTACACCAACAGCTATATCTTCAATATTTGTATTGTATTTTGTAGGAGTTACAATAGCGGCTGCACCGTTTTGCAAAGTCCAAGTTCCTAACGAACCGGCAGTTGCATCAGTTGCAAATAAATTGGTAGAACCGTCTGTGGGGTCTAAACAAACCAATTTATCAGTACCTGCAAAGGAAGTAACGCCATCATAAACAACATTATAAGAATCTTGTTTAGAACAACCACCTTGCGTGATAGTCCAAGTAAATGTATTCGTACCTAATTCAAGGCTACGAGCATAAGTATTATAAACCGTTTCGTCATCAAGAGTAGCCGAACTACCCATAGATAAACTCCATTCGCCGCTTCCCACAAAAGGCTCATTACCTAATAATTGAATATTATCGGTACAATAACTTGCTATATCGGCAGGAACAACCGGAGTTGTAGGTTCATTGTTTGTAATAGTTACCACATCGGAAGCGGTACAACCATTATCAAAAACAGTCCACTGGAAAACGTTGTTTCCATTTGGCATGTTTGTTATATCTGTAATATTATTGGTTGGGTCGTCAATTAAACCACCACCACCAACAACCGTCCAAAGACCTGTTCTACCGACTTGTAGAGTAGTACTTAGAGAATCGTTCGGAGAACAAACTTCTCTGCTTGTACCGGCATCAACAGCAAATGAATTATTATCTATAACCACATCATCAAAAGATACGCATGTAAGCCCATTTGCTACATTTGTAATTGTCCAACGATACGTATTTTTACCAGTAGAAACATTTGTAATAGAAGTATTTTCAACAGTAGGACTCACAATAGTAGTACCCGTGCCAAATTCTTGCGTCCAATTTCCAGTTCCTACAATAGCCAAATTACCGGCTAAGTTAGTGAAATCTTGACAAATAAGTTGGTCTGTACCGGCAGCGGCTACAGTAGGTCCGGCATTGTAAACCAGCACTTCATCTTCAGCCGAACAAGAACCATTAGTAACCGTCCAACGCAAAATGTTATTGCTTGGACTCAAACCTCTAACGATTGTATTATTTAAAGAAGGAACATCGAAAGTAGCAAAACCTCCGCCTGTCCAAACGCCTGAACCACCAATTGGCGGTGTGTTGGCATTTAATTGATAGAAGGCATCGCAAATCGTTACATCACTACCGGCATTTGAAGTAACCGAATTGTTTGTAACTTCAATTGTATCAG
>DYNN01000201.1 GCA_020721045.1 Thiomargarita sp.
TATTTTTCAGGAGATACAAACAGTTATTTCTTTGCTTATATCGAACTCACGTTATATTAATAACACACGTTTTGTGTAATTCTGCATATAAAGTTTCTAAATAATCTTTTGTAGGCGGTTGTTTGGTACGACTCACAAATGCTCGAATTTGCGCTAAAATGAGTTGTGCTTCTTCACGAGTAATATGAATGCCTATTTTTTCATAGACTTGTATTACACCTTGTGCACCTGAATGTTTACCCAATACTAATTCATGTTGTCGTCCTAACAAACTGGGATCGATACCTTGATAATTTAGCGGGTCTTTTAATAAACCATCCACGTGAATGCCCGCTTCATGGGTAAAAACGCCCCCGCCCACTAAACTTTTTTGCCAAGGAATTGGGCGACCCGATGCATTGGCAACACGTTGTGAAACGATAGGAAATTGTTGCATATCTATCGCTAAATCAAAGCCATAGAGTTGTTTCAATCCTAAAACGACTTCTTCTAAAGGGGCATTACCTGCGCGTTCGCCTAAGCCATTGACTGTTGTGTTGACATGCGTTGCTCCGCCTAAAGCTGCCGCAAGTGTGTTTGCAGTCGCTAATCCAAAATCGTCATGAGCGTGCATTTCAATTTCTATATCAGTTGCACTACACAGTTGTCTTATGCGTTCTAACACGCCAAAAGGTTCCATAATGCCCACAGTGTCGGCAAAACGAAAGCGTTTAGCTCCAGATTTTTCTGCAGTTTCAATCACTTGTAGTAAAAAATTGGGATCAGCACGTGACGCATCTTCACCACCAACGCTGACAGCTAAACCCAATTCTAATGCTGTGGCAACATGGTATTGAATCGATTGTAACACCCAAGCGCGATCTCGGCGCAATTTACGTTCTATTTGTAAGTCTGAAACTGCAATTGAAATATCAACGGTGTGTATGCCCAAATCGCTGCATTGTTGAATTTCTTCCGTGCGCATCCGTGTCCAAACTAATAATTGTGCTTTTAGTCCCAATGCAGCAATGGCACGAATGCTATCACGTTCTTCTTCGCCCATAGCAGGAATACCAATTTCTAATTCAGGTATGCCCAAATCGTCCAAATCACGCGCAATAGCTAATTTTTCTTCCAAACTAAATACAACGCCTGCTGATTGTTCACCATCTCGCAAAGTTGTATCATCAATAATTACTGTTTTAGAATCAAGCATCAGTGTATTCTCAATATTACTTGTATGATAAATAGTATAATTGGCATAAGTTTGTGAAAGATCAATGTGCTTTGGGCTAACATAATCATTTTAATTGATTTCATTCTCATGTTGCACACAAGTCATATGTGTTGCTATATTATATGAGTTATGCAAAAGTATTAGCAGTTTATAAAAAACTAACATACACCGCAGTTAACATATTCATTTTACAGTTAAAGAGATGACGATGACAGACAACAACAAAAAATTAGAAGAAGAGATATATCGTATTAATCCTTCAATGTTTAGAAATAATCCTATTCAGTTTACGATCTGGGTAATATTTATGGGCGTAGGTGCAGTTCTGATGCTTACAAAGGAATTGAGTAGTTTTATGGGGATTATGGGGCTTATTTTAGCCAGTATTGGTGGTCTTTCTTTATTGGTCTGGTGGCTACAAGAATACAATACGACACTCACTATTACAAATAAACGGACTATATACCAAAAAGGTATTTTTTCTAAACAGAATATCGAAATTTTCCATCGCAATGTTAGAAATATTGAGACTAAGCAAAGTTTTTTTGATCGCGTATTCGGTGTTGGAAGTATCAGTATTGCTAGCTCTGGTCAGGATGGATATGACATTATTGTCAAGGGAATTCGTGATTCTGAGGATATTAAGCAAAAAATTAATCAATTTGTTGGTGATTAATAAAATCTTCTGTGTTACTTAAGAAATTTTCCCCTTTGTATGAAAAGAGGGGAAAGTGATATGACGCCGCATTTGAT
The DNA here is from genome assembly GCA_020721045.1 of Thiomargarita sp. Taxonomy (GTDB): domain Bacteria; phylum Pseudomonadota; class Gammaproteobacteria; order Beggiatoales; family Beggiatoaceae; genus DYNN01. The sequence goes on from DYNN01000201.1 coordinate 1,970, forward strand.
TGCATAATAGCTAATTCTATTAGATTTAATAACTTATCAGTAAAAAAGTTGCCCTCTCGTTTAGAACAATCCAATAAAAAATTTAATAAGTTTGAAATATCAGAATACAGAGAAGGTTGACAAGCAGATACCAAAAAGCTACCATAAGCTAATATAAACTCACATATACCAACATGATCAATGAC
>DYNN01000202.1 GCA_020721045.1 Thiomargarita sp.
AATAATCCATTCTGTCATAATAGAGATGCTCAAACCATTAGCACACAATAGTTTTGCTTCCATTACAGAGCTTGAATAGATTCGAATACCTGACTGAAATTCTTTATAAGAACAATTTGGATAGGGTTCGGTTTTGAAACTGTGAAGACCAGTACCATCAACTGCAATACAATACCTTTTTCGTTGGGTTCGCCAACGGGCGAAGGTTTTGTCCCGAATTAATTTCTGTACAATAAAGTGTTTTATTTTTTCTAACGCATCTACCGGCAAATTCCTCATTAACAGGTCACTGGTGTCTGTGTCTGGAATACGGCAACCAAATACCTTTGTTAGATTTTTTGAAAAATTACCTTTTCTATTGGTGTTGTCAGCATTGTTGCGTGAACCTCGCTTGAAAAGAAAAATGAAGAGAACACCCATGGCTAACTCTCGAACACTGTATTGTGGATGTGTTCGCCAGTCGGGCAAGTTTTCAAGAAGGGATTCTAACTCGGGTAGTTTTCGCTTGATAACCACTCCAATTTGTGCTGTCATTACAAAAGCATCGTGTGCTTGTAATTTGTTCTCAAGCTGCTCGCGGCGGCTTCGACGGACTCTTTTTCGTTTGTTTTTGTTCTTTGCTACTATAGCCGGTTGTCAAGTGGGGAATTGTTAAAAACGCAGTATCTTTTAACATAATATATTCTTCTATCTGAATATAAATAGTTATCTTTGTGAAACTTAGAAAAGCGAAGCACATTCTTAGTCTATTGCAGGCAACTTCGCTTTTTATTTTTAATTAACACTAAAGCAATGAAACTACCCCCAAAAAGGTATTATGGGCGGAGGAATCTGCCTTTGTGTTAAAATAAGCCAAAAACATCCTGTTTCTTCAGACTATTTGCAATGTTTCTGTATAAATAAGTGAGAAGATTATTTTTTATGAGCTAAGCTAAATGCTTATCAATAGCGGTTTAGTGAACAAAATATTTGTTTCGGAATTGCTGAAAATAATCCGAAAAATGGGGTTTTCGGTCGGAGACTATATACGTGTACGACATGAATGGCGGTCAACTAAAAAGTATTTCTGTTCCCGAAAGAGGAAAGGGAACTGTAACTATACAAGGATCTGAATTTAATGCAGGCATGTATTTATATGCTTTAATTGCAGATGGAAAAGTGATTGATACAAAACGCATGATACTAACAAAATAAACAAAATTGATTATGAAAAAATATCTTATATTGTTGATATTGTTATCTTGCATTTACAATTTATCAAATGCAAGAAACTGGGATATGCTCAAATCGGGTAAACGTTGGAATGTTTTACTGGTCACATATAATCCTGATATGGTAAATCATGATTCGACTACCTATTTTGTAAAATTCGATGGAGATACAATCGTTAATTCACATAAATATTGCCGAGTATTCCAAGCAGCAAATGCCGAGTTTAATAACAAAACTTTAAATGGTTTTGTAAGAGAAGACTCTTTAGTAGGGTTATATTTCCGAAATTTAGAAGGAAAAGAAGGCTTGATTTACAAATACAATTTAAATATTGGAGATAGTGCCACTATTATGAATGTAAGTGCATTGGGAGATTCTATTAGCTATTTAGTAACTGGAATTGATTCTATACAGATAGATGGCAAATACAAAAAAAGGTATACTTTGAATCAAAAGCATTATGAATATATGCCTGAGACGTGGATTGAAGGTATTGGTAGCTCATTCGGTATCTTAAATTGCGGATTAATTACTACAGGCGGTGCTACAAGGTTGCTTTGTTGTTATGATAATAATGTTTTGATTTATAAAAATCCAAACTATCAAGATTGTTATTATTCTATACACACTGCATTACACTCAGTTGTTAATCCAGAATCTGATATTAATGTGAGTTTAGGGACAAAAAAGGATATTTTTATAAAAAGTCCAATTGACAATTATGTAAAAATATTCAATAGCTATGGAATGTTTGTTGAAGCTATTCACGTTTTGGCGAATCAGGAATACAATCTAAATGTATCTAAGTATTCCAAAGGTATATATATAATTTCCCCATCGACAAACTTATTTGGGGCAAAGAAATTTATTGTATATTAATCAAGGTTCTACCCTTATTTGTGTGGGTACAAATAAGGGTAGAACCGATTAAAGAAGTG